>JANNEE010000008.1:0-1736 GCA_031388325.1 Deinococcales bacterium | reverse complement strand
AGCGTGCCGCTAAAGCGTTCCTCCTCGAGATTGCGGATTAGATTCTGGCTGCTGACAATTCTGGCATCTGCCCCAGCCACGCGCACCGTCCCAAGGGTAAAGGCAAGCACGGCTGGAATGGCATCGGTTGGGAGTTTATAGAGTGCCACACCGCCTTCGGCTATTTTTTCAAGCAAGTGCAAATAGGCATCTATGCCGACTTCGCAACCCAAAGGTGCATATGTCCAAGCCTCGAGTAAGCGCCCCTTAAAAAAAATCAGGATGCCGCGCAGTTCATGTCCTATTTTGGCATGGGCAAAACCGGTAAATTCTGATTCACGTAATCGCAGTACAAATTCGTTAGTTAAAAGTTTACCCGGAACCCACTCAGAAAGTGGGTCGGTCTGAGGCAAAAATTCAAACAAATAGCCAAGCAAAGAAGCTGGAAATGAGTCCAGCAATCCGCGTGGATTTGAGTTCACAAGACCCTCGAGAATCGAATCATAAAATTAAAGAAAAGTCTAACATGACAATCTAATTTTCGAGGCGCTGTCGAAATTGTTGCAAGAACACCGTGCCGTAAGTCTCCTCGAGCCAAATTTCAATCGTTTCTTGTAAACGGCTTGGGTTGTTTTGGGCTAACCAAGCGCTATTGGCTTCTAAAAGCGGTTTGGCATTGATTCCAAGATGGTCAACCAGTTGGTTCTCGAGGGTGGCTTTTAACAAATGAACTCGAGCCAAAGTTTCGTTTTCGGCTTCCAAAGCAGCCAAGCCCACCACATCTTCGGGTTGTTCAAGTGGATTGTGCAAAATATGCAGCCTTCCTTCGCGGAACGAATCTGGAAGTGGTAAATCCTGCAAGGCAACGCCCTTAGAAAAATACCATGCTTGAGAAACCACGCCATTCTCGAGCAGTACCGAGCCAGAAAACTGGGCGGTTTTTAATTTCTCGAGCAACGACGCACTTTGAATCTCGGTAGCCTTATAGGTTTCTATGGTTTCAGACAGGGTTAAACCAGAAATACTCGGTAGTAGGTCAACAGGCAACACAAAAAAACGCACTGAAGCAAACTCGAGCATCAGGAGTAAATTACGGTATGCCTCGGCACGGTTTTCTAAGCCACCCATTGCCCTGCGCCATGCCTCGAGCGCTTGCCCTTTGTAAAATAGAATCCCACCCAGCCATTCTTGTTCTAAAGCAAACACGGCAAACCCCGTGAATGCCTCGGATTGCATTTGCTGCATCATGTTTCTATCAAGTAACTTACCCGGAATCCAATCTGAATGTGGATTGGTTTGCGGTAAGAACTCGAGCAGGTAAACCATCGCCTCAAGTGAAATTGTGTCCATTGCGCCTCTGCCAGCCATATATTTTAGTCTACCCCATTGGCACAATTGTCGCTGTTTATTATCAGTTTGGTTTGCTACAGTGTTTAGGTGATATATGGAGATAAATGAGTTATTGGCGTAAACACTTAAAACCCCTGTTAGATGATGAAATCGGTACAATCCGACGACATGCCTCAACCCGCGTTGCGCTTGGTTTCCCAAATCGCTACTCGGTTGGCATGGCAAGTCTTGGCTACCAAGTAATTTACCGTATGTTTAACGAAGAAGAAGGCTTTTCTTGTGAACGGGCTTTTTTGCCCGATGACCTCGAGGTGTTCCAGAAGTTTGGCGAACCGCTACCGATGCTCGAGAGCGGCAATCCTGTCGGACAAGCCGATATGGTGGCATTGTCGGTCAGTTTTGAATTA
>JANNEE010000782.1:0-3362 GCA_031388325.1 Deinococcales bacterium | reverse complement strand
GAACATCCAAAATCTGCACGGTGTGAACCGAACCAAGACGGTTTTCTGTTCGCAGATTGACCACGCTGTTCTCGAGAATTTTAGGTGATTTGGCATTGGCACGAAGCCCCGAAATAAGGGCTGCCAAAGACCTCGCCCACGGGATTTTGAGAAAGAACTTGCCGAGTTTCCAGTGTTCTAAAATTAAAACGTCGCCAGCCGCAATACTGGCTAATTAAATAAACCTAAAAACGTACTTTTCCAAATGCGTGCCTTCGGAACGCGAACCACGCACCGCCAAGGATTTATTGTAGACTCCGGTGCCAATCATTAAACGAACATACCTGTCCGTGACCAAAATCGCGGCTGCGCCAGCACTGACAAATTCACCTTTGGCATTGACATCATGGTAAATCGTGCCGAGGCGGTGAGCGAACCAGTTTTCAGACGGCTCGAGTTTCCAAGCCACATCATAAACGGTTGGCGGCATGATTTCATGCCCAAGAATACTGATTTCGGCTTGATTGATTGGGAATTCACAACGTCCCAAGAAGTATGCCGTGATACTTTCGGAAAGTAGCTCATCTTGTGAGCGTTCAAAATGACCAACAGGAGGGAGTTTATCAAGCCGCATTATCCATTACCTGAATGACTGAATTTTCATGCCACTTAGTTTAGCAGCAAACCATTGTACTCGTTACCCAAAAACCATTGTGTTTTGACTCGAATTGCAAGACAATAAAAACAATGCTGCTCTCAATACCACTTTTGCTGTTTTTACTATTTTGTTTGGTGATTCCAACCCTGACCTTGCTGGCTCGAGGTATCAATTTACAAGTCTTTACTAACCCATTTATTCTTGAGCGATTGGCAATAACTTTGCTACAAGCCAGCCTCTCGAGTCTGCTGGTTCTGGTTCTGGCTTTAATTTTTGGCAGTTTTTTATCCCGTTTTTCATTTCGTGGTAAAGCATGGCTAGGCGCTACCCTAAGCCTTCCTTTTGTTGTGCCGGTCTTGGTGGCAAGCCTTGGTTTTCTGGGATTATTTGGCGCACGGGGCTGGATTTACAATCTCGAGGGGACGCTGTGGTTGGTGCTTTTAGCCAATATTTTTTATAACCTTGGCTTGGCAATTCGCTTTGTGATGACGGCTTTGGGTTCTCGTAGCCTTGAACTCGAGCATGTGGCGCGGCTTGAAGGCGCTTCGACATGGCAAGTTTGGCGTTTTGTAACTGTGCCAATGGCGCTGCCAAGTGCGCTTATAGGCGCAGGATTTACGTTTTTGTACACCTTTGCTAGTTTTGGCGTGCCACTGCTGCTGGGTGGTGCTGCCTTTTCTACCTTGGAAGTCGAGATGTATCAAAGTGTCCAACGCCTTGAACTCGAGGTGGCGGCTGGTTTAGCCTTGCTCCAATTTTTAATCACTTTTGGTTCGGCGTGGTTGGTAACAAGTTTTGAAGGTCGCCACAGCCAAAGCCAAAATTTTGATGCGTACCGCCCTAAAGCCACTGGTTGGACTCGAGTCACTTTGATTGGGAGCATCGGATTTTTGATACTTCTGACCTTTGCGCCGCTTTTAACTGTTTTGATGAAGAGAGTTTGGAGTCCCACAGGACTAACGCTACGCCATTATCAACAACTTTTTGCTGTCTCGAACAGTGTTTTTCAAATCAGTCTTAGCACCGCTATTTGGAACAATCTTCACTTTGCAGCTTTGGCTCTAGCAGTAGCCATACCACTGGGCATCAGTTACGCTCTAGCCGTTTGGCGCAGCAAAAACAATTTTTTAGATGCCTTATCATTACTCCCACTTGCCATCTCGAGTACCCTACTTGGGGTGGCTTATCTGGTCTCATATCCAAGCCTAAGCGCCAGTCTGCCGCTTCTGATTGCCGTGTATGCCCTAACAGCCTACCCGCTCATTACTCGAGCCACGCTTGCGGCATTGCGGCAACTCGAGCCAGAAATGCTCCAAGCTGCCAGTTTAGACGGGGCGAACAGGTGGCAAGAATTTTGGTTTATTCTGCTGCCGTTAATTGAGCCTTCTATTCGCAGTGGCATCGCCCTTGCATTTGCTGTGGTCGTCGGGGAATTCGCTGCGACTTTAATGCTCTCGCGTCCAGAATGGGCAACCCTAACCACTTTGATTTACCAACGTCTTGCCCGTCCTAACCAGATTGGCGAAGCCAGTGCCTTGGCAGTGCTGTTGTTGTTGCTGTCCTTAAGCGGATTCTGGTTGCTTGCTTGGCGTAGGTCGTGCCAGCCAAGCACCGAAAAATAGTAATCCAGCCGCAATTATAAAACTTGAGTTCAGTTTTTCATTCAGCAGTAATGCCCCAAGTAAAGACCCAACCACGGGTTGGGCAAAAAAAGCGATTCCAGATAAAACACTGCCTGCCCTCGAGACTCCGTAAACCCACAAGGCAAAAGCAACGGCAGTTGAAACAATCCCCAAGTAAAGTATTCCAAGTATAACAGGCAGGTTAATTGCTTCAAAACGAATTGGGCTGGTCTCGAGCGGAATCAGGGCGGCAGTACCTATAAATCCAATTAAACTTGCCCATGCGGTCACGGCAAACGCATCGAGTTTGGCAACAGTCTGACCGCCGACCACACCAAGCACGCCCCATGTGAAAGCAGCAAGAACCAACCACAATGCACCTGTGGCATCACCGCCACCACTTACGCCACTGAGTAAGTAAACTGCCACCATCCCTAGCCCTAAGCCAAGCCATGCCCGAGGTGCGACTTTTTCAAAACCAAAAAGAGCCGCGATTGCCACCGTAAAAAGCGGCGAGGCTGTGGTAATTAAACTCCCAAGGGCTGCACCCGCCAGTTTTGTGCCAATAAATTGCGCCGAGATACTGATGACATAGCCAACAATCCCCATGACCGCCACTCGTGACCAAGCGCTTTTTGGGATACGCAATTCACGGCGCATTACCAAATACAATCCAAAAATAAAAAGTGCCGAAATCAGCATCCGCAATGCCACCAATGGAAGCGGCGGAATCACCTCGAGAACGATTCTGGAGACCACATACATTCCGCCCCAAATTGCACTGGCAGCCAGAGCGGCAAAAAAACCTTTTTGGACTTCGGTCATGGTTGCTAAGGTAACATGCCAAGCGAAAGGACGTGTCTAACCTTCTTTATGTACTCGAGTGTGAAAAATTTAATTTTGGGTGCGTTGACACCATTCCCCTAGAAACTTATACTCTAGGCATCGTGAATCAGAATCTTTTATGGCTTCTTCAACTTCGCCGCCCACGGGCGGCATTTGTGTCCACAATTCTAGGAGGTAAGGCATGAATGTAACCTACTCGAGCGAGGAAATTTTACGTGGCTTAAAGCATTATCGCCGAATCGCCAAACAGGATTTAC
>JANNEE010000699.1:0-1636 GCA_031388325.1 Deinococcales bacterium | reverse complement strand
ACGTTACTTGGAGCATTTTGAAGATATTCGTAACCTCCAAGAGTATGTCGAACGTCTGGCTCGAGCCGTCGGTGTGCCGGTCATAGACGGCGAGAGTTTTGACGCTGCCATCGAAGGCGCAATTGAAGTCGTGGCACAACGGGTCATGACCCTGCAAAACCGCAAGGCTGTTGTGGTCTAAAGTGAATGAAACCGTAGGGGCGGGGCTTGCCTCGCCCAACCCATCAAGCAATCTCCAAGCCATTCTCGAGATTTCAGGGGCAACCCACCGCCATATCTGCCCGCGCCAAGTGCTGGGCGCTCGGATGGGATTACTGGCTGGGCAAACCCTTGGTCTCGAGCTACCGCGCTCCGACAAGCGTTTATTGGTGCTGGTCGAAACCGATGGTTGTTTTGCCGATGGTGTTTCTGTGGCAACAGGGGCTTGGTTGGGGCGGCGCACGATGCGTTTAATGGATTACGGCAAAGTCGCAGCCACTTTTATAGACACGCACTCGAGTCTGGCTATTCGGATTGCCCCACACGCCCAAGCTAGGGCGAATGCCAGAGCTTTATTTCCGCACCTCAGCAAATGGAGTGCGTACCTTGAAGGGTACAAGATTCTGTCCGATGCTGAGTTACTGGTGCTTCAAAGCGTAGAACTGACTTTTTCACTCGAGCAACTGATTTCACATGCGGGCGCTCGAGTCAATTGTTCGGCATGTTTTGAGGAAATTCTCAATGGGCGCGAAGTGATACAAGAAGGTAAAGTGTTATGTCAATCCTGCGCTGGGGATTCGTACTGGACAGGCAGTAAACCACTGTAAATCTGCTCGAGTTGTAGCGTTATCTCGAGACATGGAATATCAATTTCACCTGTGTCATTAAAGGTTTCAACTTCCCATTTATCACCATTGCGTTTGTACAGCACCGCAAAAGCCGAATTCTGCGAAAGTATTAAGTACCGTGTCAGACTAGCAATACTTTTGTACTCATCGAGTTTAATCCCAAAATCCGTGTCATAGGTGGTGTGCGACAAAACTTCGAGGACAAAAAAAGGATTCTCGAGGTAATACTCATTGTCACCCGGAGCGCAAGAAACCACCACATCTGGGTAACGGTACTTTGTGCCTAGCGTCTGGACTTTTACATTCTCAAAAGCAATTTCGCATTGCAAAGCAGCAACTCGCTCGAGTAGGAAAGCATAAACTCGTCCTGCTATTTTGTTATGCCGACGTTTTTCCCCCGCCATCGCAATCAGCCGACCATCCACAAATTCATGGCGAGTCAGACTGGTTTTTTCAAACTCGAGGTACTGCTGTTCGGTCATGGTTTGTTCAAGTAAGGCAGTCATGGCAAAATTGTACACGAATTTTTTACAAACTACCCTTGGTGCTGGGCATCTGGTCATGGGTAATCCGAGTGGCTTGGTACACGGCTCGAGCCAAGGCTTTAGTAACCGCTTCAATCACATGGTGGGCTTCTCTGCCACTTAAAACCCGAACATGAACCGTGGCTTGGGCATGGTTGCAAAAACCACGCAGGAATTCACGCAAATGAAAGATATTAAAACCACCCGCATCGCCAACAATCTGTAGTTCCTCTGGGCGAAACTCGAGGTGAGCGCGTCCAGAAAAATCAAGTACCACATGGGCAA
>JANNEE010000686.1:0-4994 GCA_031388325.1 Deinococcales bacterium | reverse complement strand
CCCCTAAACTCGATGCCGCTTGGGAAAAGTACATTGGCAGTTAAATAAATTTCCGAGGCTACTCGAAAAGCAGTCCTCGGAAATTTGGGCATTAAATTGATTTGAACTGAGTAAAAAAACATTCTGCACAATGCAAAATTTTACCATTCTGCTAAAAAAATATATTCTTGTGGTAAAATTTCCTTGTGCAAAAATTTACATTTGCATTTGTAAGGCTTGTATGTGTGGGGTAGAGATGAGAGATCCGTCATTCCGTCATTCCGTCATTCCGTCATTCCTAGTTTAGTTGGAATTGCCATGCTCGCCCTCTCGAGTTGTAACCAAGCCCCACAAGTCGAAAAATCCCATGAACCAACACTACAAATCTCTTCAACTCAAAACACTTTCCGAAAAGGCGAGCAGTTCAACTTAACCCTCGAGATTTACAGCCCCGAAGACAGCAATGTCAATGTTATTTTAGGGGCTTCAAAAAACATTGGTTTAGACCAAAACCAAATGCAAATCACCATTGCCGCAGGACAAACCAAAACCCTAGAATTGCATGGCACACCAAAACGGGCTGGGTATTACAATATTACCGCCAATGCTACGGGCAGCCAATGGCATGAACCCGCCGCCGATATGCTTGGTTTTAATGTTGCCACCGATAACATCATTGCCGCTAACGCAGGAGCTTATCCTCAAACAGCCTCTGGACTCGAGACATTAGAAACTCACCTCGAGAACTTACCCAAATTTACCAGCGCCGAAGAATACGCTACACTCGAAACCGCACAGACATTGGATGATGTTAAAAACCAAGACCATGTGCGGTTAGATTCAAGACTCGATAATGTGCAGTTTACCAAATTAGACGGCACAAAATCTGAGCCTTTTAATACCGTAATGACCTACCTACCTGACACAGGGAGTGGACAACCCCGACCAGAAGACCTTGTACCACCAACGGCTGCGGCTCGAGCAAAAGCTACCATTCGCCCTCAAGGATGGTGTGGCACAGGAAATTCTGCTACAGTTACAGCCGAAATAACGTACAACGGCAAGTCTCTACTTTTACCTTTCACAAAAATTAGTGTATTTGACGAAAATCCGTGGTTAGCCCCGAGTTTTGTTGCAAGTGGCTATACAAATGCAAATGGTCAATTTACATTCTACAAACCTTGGTGCGATTGGGGAGCTTTTTGGGACTACTCACAACCAGACTTGTACTTTGTGGTTGAATCACTAGATTCTCACGAAATAGGTGTTAATAACATCTTTGCACCACTGTTTTACGTTACAACTTATTCAGTTCGTACAGGCACAAACTGGGATACAACTGCCACAAACTTCAATGTTAATTTAGCTGCTGGAAGTTCAGACAGTGAAAATGCTATTTGGCTTTATCGTATGGTTCAACTAGCCCAAGAGTTTAATGTTGATGCTGGTGGCGATGGCGCTAGTTATTTTCCGATTCGTATTGCCTGGCCTCAGCGTATATCGGGAGGAAACTTTGCCCCAGTCGCAAAATTAGAAATTTTAGGATCAGACTGGTTATATCCATATATTGCTTGGCATGAATTTGGTCATAACTTGATGTACCGCACTTCTGCTCCCAATCCTTATAGCTGGGCTTATGGGAGTGGTCCTTTTAGTATAACCTCGCCAGCTTTTTCTTGGGGAACGCATGGTGGTTATGAACAGCAAAACCCAGAATTAGCCTATAACGAAGGTTTTGCTAATTACTTTTATGCAATGGTTCAAGATCACATCGGAATATACTTTAATGACATTTATGGTTACCCATTCAGAGATTGCAACTTAACTTCTTGTTCCGCTCATAGGGTTGGTAATGAGAATGAGCTACGTGTCTCAACTTTTTTGTATAGGTATACACAAGAAGTGCTAAGACCTGCTAATAATAACATTTCTGCTCGAGAGGCTTATGGAAAAGTACGTTCGACATTATGGAATATAGGACAGTATAATCTAAGTTTTTCTACCGCTTGGGATACAAAAATTAAAACTACCCTACCTACAAACTCTACGTTTCTAAGTGCAACAAAATCAATCGCCGATGCTACTTATTTAACGCTAACGGGATTGCCAACGCCATGAAAAAGAATTTATTGATTACCTGTCTGTCATTTATATCGCTAACAGCCTGTACCACAGGCAGTGATTTTACGGGTAGACCAGTTATGACAACTGCAAATACCCAAATTAAGGTTGGGGAGTCAACAACAATTACAGTCACTAAATTTGGTGGAGTATTTCAAGGTGCTAAGGAGCTAACTTTCAAGACACAAGGTTTTATTTACTCTCCAAAGACCCAACCTAGTTCGGAGTCACCTGCACCATATGCCCCGCTCTCAGAAGGTGGCTTCCGAGCAAATACACTACCCAGCTTATTTCCAGTAAAGTCAGAAATTGAAATTACCACGCCAACAACTTCAGGTGATAATGTGCCAATTCCAATTGACACAACGGTTGAAAACAATGTTGTTAGGGCATTCTTTACGATTAAAGGTAAAAGCGTTGGTACGGTAACTATAAAAGCAGGATTTTTAGTCAATAGTCTCGAGTATCCGAATAACTATGTTCGTATTCCAGCATTTCCAGAGTTTGACGGTGAAATTACCATCCAAGTTGTGCCTTAAAAAAAATTGAACTTTTTGAACCCAAGAAACCTCTTGGGTTCTTTTCATTGCTCGAGTCCTTGCGCTTATGTTCACAAAGGGCTTTTCTTTGGGCTTGACCTAGGTGTACACTCGAGCGGTTGTGAGGAAAATCCTTTTTTGGCTGGTGTTATCGCTAGGGCTGGTTTTAGCCCAAGCAAGCGCTTTGCGCTCACCACTCGAGTTAATCAGTCTACACTCGCCTAAGACTGTGCGTCTGCAAGCCAAACGCCCAGAAGCCAGCAGTGTGGTGATTTACTTGCGGGTACGACGAGGCGACAGCATTGGTTCTATTGCCAATCGTTTTGGGGTGACTCCAAGGGCGATTAAGTTAGCCACGGGCATGACCAAGAACACCATTTTGCCCGGTGAAATCCTTAAAGTACCGCTTCTAAAAGCCGACCTCGAGCCGACGCGGGTAGCACGTTTGCCGCCGGGTGCGTTTTGGTACACCGTCAGGCGTGGCGATACTTTGTCTACCATTCAGTCACGCTATGATTTTACGCAAATGGATTTGGTCAATGCCAATCCAGCCCTACGCAGCCTTGACCAAATTCGGCTTAATGAACGTTTAATTATCCCCGGGTACAATTACGGGGCATATGTGATGCTCAAAGAAAATCAGGATTTAATGGGTGTAGCCGCCGACCATGGTGTCGAAATTGATGATTTAATTCGTGCCAATAACGCTGGCAATGTTGGCGCTTTGCGGGTTGGGGATTATGTGGTCTTGCCGGGTGTGGAAGCCGATGCGACCCTAAAACGACTCGAGGACAGACGTGACGCAGAAGAAGCAGTGCGTATCCAAAAACGCTTTGAACTGGCTAAGGAACGGATTGCCGAAGCCCGTGCCGAAATTGCCTTACAAGCCAAGTCTCGAGCCGCCGCCCGTTTAGTAGCCCAAAGCCAAGCCACCAAAGCCCGTGCGCGTCTACAGGTCGCCCAGCGCTCGAGTGCGTCGCAGGTGCGTCGGGCGACAGCTTCGTTTAGTTTTCCTAGTTTTAGAGGTGGTTATATCTGGCCGATGCGCGGCACAATTACCTCGAGTTTTGGGCGGCGTGGTTTTTGGATTGGCAGCAGTAATTTTCATACCGGTTTAGACATTGCCGCTGCTTACGGCACACCGATTTATGCCGCCAAGGGCGGTTTAGTGCAGCAATCTGGTTACGGTTATTTTGGCTTAAATGTTTGGATTAACACGGGTGGCGGGGTGCAGAACATTTATGGTCATCTCAGCCGCACGGCTGTTTATGGTGGGCAGTATGTCGAGCGTGGTCAGTTGATTGGCTGGGAAGGATGCAGTGGAATTTGCACTGGTCCACATTTGCATTTTGAAATTCGGGTCAATGGTTCGCCGGTCAATCCGTTGCGTTATCTGCCGTAATCCATTGGTTGCGTTATCTACCGTAACAGTGTAGAAATTACACATTGCCCGTTCTAATTTTCTTGTAAACTGTATCGAAATGACGCAATTGATGCCATTAGCCATGCCAGCTAGGATTCCGCCACAGCCAGCCCCACTGGTGGTCTTAATTGATGATGACCCGAGTGTCCGCAATAGCTTAGGCACTCTGATGACCCAACGCGGTTATCGGGTTGAATTTGCCAGCAGTGGCGTAGGGGGGATTAGTTTGACTTGGAGTCTCGAGAAACGTCCGTTTGCTGTAGTCATTGATGTAATGCTGCCAGACATGGATGGTTTTGAAGTGGCTTCGCGGCTTTATCAAGGGGTGCAGAGTCGTGGAGTGCATTTAATTTTAATCACCACCCCACATGGCTTAAAGGATCGCCGTAAAAATCGGCGTAATCTTAATTTTTTAACCAAACCATATCGCCCTAGTCAGTTGCTTGAAATGTTTGAGCGCCTGCTTGAACAAGACTCGGTATAGTTTCCCGTGCGGCATTGCGAATAAATTGCGTATACTGTGCTTAAGATGCTAACCGGAGCTTTATATGCCTAATGCTGTTTTTGACATTGTTTGCGATGCGCTGTCTCGGATTGTTTCACACCGAGCCGCCGAAAACATTGTCAGCGATGCGTTGCGTGGTGCTAAATTATCGCCACTCGAGGTTCGCCCCGAGCAAATGCAGGCTTTACTTAAAAGCGAGGTTTTTAGGCGTTTACAACAAATTATTCCAGTGGCTCAAGCCAAAGGTGAGATTCGTCAGATGTTAACCGCGCTTGAAACGCAGTTCACGGCGGCTCGAGCTTTTTCTCCTGAAGTCGAAGAAGGCTGGTTAGCCTTACGTGATGAATTTCGTCGGGTCAACAATCAAACTTCGCTCCGAGCCCAGCGTTTGGCTAAAAGTATTGCCCAATTGCCAGAATCTACTGAC
>JANNEE010000675.1:0-3737 GCA_031388325.1 Deinococcales bacterium | reverse complement strand
GTTATCGTAACGCTGACCCATTAAAATGAGCGCATCGGCAAGCCCCATTACCCCAAGTCCAAGGCGGCGCAGGTTTTGACTGGCAACACGGTTATCTTCTAAAGCAAAGACATTCACCTCGAGAACATCGTCTAAGAAACGAATGCAGTCACGGACATCAGCGCGGAAGGTGGCGTAATCAAAGGACTTGCTCTGCACGTAAGCTGCCAAGTTGATTGCACCTAAATCACACGGTTCTCCAACTGTCAGAGGGATTTCGCCACAAGGATTGGTGCTTTTAATCTGGTAACGCTCACCTAAGTTCTTCAGAGCGCTTAATTCATTGACTTTATCAATGTAAATTAAACCCGGTTCGCCAGTCGCCCAAGCATGTTCGGCAATTTGTCGCCATAACCACTTGGCAGGAATACCGCCGTTGTAAACTGGCACGCCTTTTGCACCATCCAATGCTCGAGTTGGCAAAACTGGGATTGTGCCGTTGTAATCACCTTCGAGCTTAACAATATGGTACTTACCCATCACCTCGAGCGGCGCGATGTTCCACAGCGCATCGGCTTGCAGGGTATTCCAGAATTTCTCGGTCGGCAAAATCGAAATGTTAAAGGTGGAAATATCACCTTCGCCAGTTTCGCGGTTTAGGTCTTTGGCGGTTAGAAAGTCCAAAACATCTGGGTGGTCAATCGAAATGGTTGCCATCCCAGCGCCACGTCTTGTGTTGTGACTGACCATACCGTTGGCAATGTAGGTGTGATTTTCATTGACACTCAAATCTAAAGTCAGGATACGCCCTGCTTCAACTACGCTCGAGACTTGGATATAGCATTCTTCGGTGTTGATGGCGGGGAGCATCTCTTCAAGCTGGGCAGTTTGGGTCAGCGCAGCATAACCACTGATGGTTAATTGGCGTTCACCACGCATATACCGCGATAAGGTTTTGCGATTTTGAGTGTGAGGACTTGGATTTCCCTTGCTACCTTTTGGCAATTGATTAAAAGTCTCTTCAAGTAAACCCTGGGCATGAGGTAATACCCATGCGGATTCGCGGCTCTTGTCTGGTGTAAACTCGTTCATGGCAGCGAATCTCGAGCCGTTCGCCCAGCCAATGCGTTCTTTGTAACGTTCAAAACCAATATGCGAGGTGACTCGAATACGAGCGTATGGTTTACTCGAGTAACGGTCTTCTCGAGCCGCGTAGTCCGAAACTTGGCTAGGAATGCCTAAACCAGCCAACAATACTGCCAAATCTTCGACAAATTTTCTCGAGACACTGCTAAGTTCTGGATAATGATGGCTGAGTGTCCCATCAGCTTCAAAAACACCGCGTAAGAATGCGCCGAGAATATGACGTGGTGCTTGACGAATAGCCCGTGGAACTTCTAGGTTTTCGGCTTTGGGTTTGAGTAGATTATTCTTTTCGAGCCACATGGTTAGGGCTGCGCTTTTGACCACAAACACAACGCTTTTATCATTTACTTTTTGCTGAGTACCGACATCTAAGCCAAAGAGGGCTTGGAACATCTCTGGAATTTTCTTTTCCATAATGCTGCCATGGGCTGCACACATGCCAATACGTCCGCCCGTGCTGATAAAACCATCGCCCCATAAGTAACCAAGCCAAAAAGCCAAATCTTCGGTCAGGGTTTCGGGGGTTTGTATCCGAGTGGCATTGAAATGTAGGTCTACTTCCTCGAGAGGTTGCAGTTGGACACTGCTGCCTGTGTGTTGGTCAAGGCTTTGAATCACGTGATCGCCTTGTTGTAACTCAGATAATTTGACCCACTGCCTTGTTCCATCTTGACGCATCACTTTGAGTTTGTGGTTTGGTGTGCCTTGAATAAATAAGCCGTTTTCGAGGGCTACTTTTAAGGTATTAGCAACGCCGTTGTTAAAGGTTTCTGGGCTGTGCTTCCAGCCTTCATCAGTGGCAACTTCGAGGGCGTGGTGTTGCCAACCTGTGATGTATGGGTCTACCAGTTCGGACAAGCGCAATGTACCTTTGCTAGTATGAACCAGTGTGTCTGGGTGAAGACAACCGCCCTGTCTCACAACCCTCAATACTGGCGCAAAAGTATACCTAAGTGTAGCCACTGCACCAGATTGCTCAGCCCCTAAATTTGCCCACTCGAGGAAATTATCAAAAATCTCGAATAAAAACGATACGGGTCCACTGGATGTGCCGCCAGACCCTTTGATTGGTGCGCCTTCTTCGCGCAGTCCAGACAAATCTATGCGTGGTTCATTGCCAGCCTTGGCAGTGGCACAGACCATTTTGGCTGCCTCGAGAATCCCGCCCATGTCGTCGTGAATGGCATTGACATTATCAGGTAGACTGCCGACTAAATTCACACCGTGTTGCCGTGCGAGGCTGGATAGAGCAGGGGAGACCACACCGTAAACCACTTTGCTCCAATTGCGGATACTGGTCGGCTGTTTTTCACCGTCGGGCATGGTCGGTGGTCGCATTAAACCTTTGATAAAATCTTCAACATCGGGGTGGGTAGCGCTCATGTATGCCCAACCGCGCACCCCATTGTCTGAGCGGCTGGTGCTTGCCCTTGGGGTATAGACATCCAAGTTTACGCCGTTACCACCGCCAACTTTGGTGACAAGAGCCAGTTTTTTGGCGACTTCCATGACCCCAAGAAAACTGCTTGGGTCGTGTTCGGTTGCACCTTGGACAAAGCAGTTGAGGACATTGCCGTGCTGCGTTCCAGCCCCAGCCAGAACCCGTCCGCCGGGGCAGAAGCGCTTACTTGCCATCAGGTCATAAAAAGTCGCGCCCCATTTGGCTTTTAAATCGGGGGTGGCTTCGGCACTCGAGACCCAACTGGCAATGCGCTGGAACATGCCAAAAACGTCAGTATCAGACGGCTGCATGTATTGGCGCTTGGCAATACTTTGGGCGTGGTCGTCGAAGTGGTAAGTGGTGTTTTGGGTCATGTTTGCTGCCTCCGAATGGGTTTTTGGGTCAAACAATGCACCCCGAGCAGTCTCGAGGGAATTTAGATTGAGGTCTAGTTGACGAACAGGGACAAATGGGGTCAAATTGAGTTTCCTGCATTTGCCCCTTTGCAGATGTTTGGGGTTGAATGCTTTTTCAAACATCAGAATCCCATATCTCGTGCTTTAGTTTAAGTAGCATACCATATCTTGGGTGTCCGTCAAGATTAGACACAACATCAAGTTGATACTGTTTATAACGTAATCGGAGTAAATTTGTGCATCCTAGGCGCAATTATTCTAAAAAAACCAACAAAAACAACGCCAGAAACGCAAAAAAGATAAAAATTACACCGAATCCAAAATTTAGATAGACTCGAGACCATAAACTGTATGCGCCAAGCCCCTTAAACTCAAGTAGACTCGAGACCATGCCAGCCACTTCATTGCAAAACCTGATTGAATCCATCCAGTCCCCCAGTCAAACCGCACAAGCATCGGCTCGAGAACGACAAGCCAAACTGACCAAGCCACTTGGCGCACTCGGGCGACTCGAGGACTTAAGTATTTGGTTGGCTGGGATTCAAAACACCGACTTTCCCGAAATTAAAGGTAAAACCGTGATTGTTTGCGCTGCTGACCACGGGGTCACAGCCGAAGGAGTTTCGGCATACCCAAGTGCTGTCACCCCTGCGATGGTACAAAATTTCTTGGCTGGTGGGGCTGGGATTAACGCGATTGCTCGAGTGGTTGGGGCAAAGGTCAAAGTGCTTGATGTGGGCGTGGCTGCGCCCCTC
>JANNEE010000650.1:0-1857 GCA_031388325.1 Deinococcales bacterium | reverse complement strand
GCATCGGTCCAGCCGGCACCGGAAAAAGTTTCTTGGCGGTGGCAATGGCAGTCGCAGCCTTCAAAGCCAAAAAAGTCAAACGGATTATCCTAACCCGCCCTGCGGTAGAAGCTGGCGAAAAACTCGGGTTCTTACCGGGCGACTTACAAGCCAAGATAGACCCATACTTACGCCCGTTGTACGATGCGCTGTTTGACATGATAGATGCCGAACGTTTTGAAAGTTACTTGTCAAGTGGAAGTATTGAGGTAGCACCGCTCGGATTTATGCGGGGTAGGGCGCAGCCGCTCTCGAGTCAAGTTTTAACCCCATTGGGTTGGCAGAGCATCGGTCAACTTGAAACTGGGGATTTTGTGATTGGTGCAAATGGTCAAGCCACCCAAGTGCTAGGGGTCTATCCTCAAGGGCAAAAAGAGGTCTTTCGAGTTACCATGACCGATGGAAGCAGCACTGTTTGTTGCGCTGAGCATCTTTGGCATGTGTTCACCACCAAAGATAAATCCCGTGCAACTGGTGGGCGGGTTCTCGAGTTAAACCAGATGCAGGGGCAGTTAAAACAATTTCACCAGTACCGCTACGAAATTCCGATGGTACAACCCGTGGAATTCCCAACCCAAAATACTCCACTTGACCCTTACGCGCTTGGACTGCTGCTAGGTGATGGTTGTATTACAGGTAAAACCACGCCAGCTTTCTCGAGTAACGACCCCGAACTGGTGACTGCCTTAGAAAATGTTTTACCCAAAATCGAATTGGTTTATAAAAGCGGGGTGGATTATGTGTTGCGCCACACCGAAGGTGGACGCGGTGGGTTACGCATTCCTAACCCCGTGACGGTGACTTTACGAGAACTAGGTTTGAATGGCACAGGTTCAAAAACCAAATTTATCCCCAATGTTTATAAGTACAACAATGCAGCCACACGCTTAGCGGTACTGCAAGGTTTACTCGACACCGATGGTGGACCCGTCACGCAAACTGCCCGAACTTGCCGAATTCAGTACACCACCATCTCGCAACGTTTACGTGATGATGTGATTTTCTTGGTGCGTTCCTTGGGCGGGGTAGCATATACCCGAACTCGAGTGGCGGCTGGACGTAAACCGGGTTTGGCGCGAGGACAAGAAATCCCACACCGTAACGATGCCTTTATTGTGGATATTCGCTTACCAAAAGACCTCGCACCTTTTCGTTTAATCCGTAAACTCGAGAAGTACCAAGAAATAGGTGGCGGAACACCGATGCGCCATATCAAAAACATTGAATCGCTTGGTTTTGAAGAAACCCAATGTATTCGAGTTGCAGCTACTGATCATTTATATGTGACCGATGATTTTATTGTCACCCATAACACACTCAATGATGCCTTTATCATCTTAGATGAAGCCCAAAATACCACTCCAGAGCAAATGAAAATGTTTTTAACCCGCATGGGTTTCTCGAGTAAAGTCGTGATTACAGGTGATATTACCCAAGTGGATTTGCCGCGTCATCAAAAAAGTGGTTTAACCGAAGCCCAACGCATTCTTAAGGATATTGATGGGATTCACTTTGCCTACTTTAACGAGTCGGATGTGGTGCGTCATCCGCTTGTCGGGCGGATTATCAGAGCCTATGACTCGACTGATGCAGCTACTGAAGCCAAGAATGCTGGGCTTGAAGGGCGTTAGTGGGTTGTTCGGCTATGAGCTATGAGTCCTGAGCTATAAGTCTCGAGCTTTTGGTGACGTTATTCTCGAGAACATTGTCCACGCCTTTTGCCTTTTGCCTTTTTTGCGGTAGAATCTTTGCACAAGGCATTAAAATCGAAACACCGCGAGGTTCGTAATGCCACTACCGAGGTGATTTATGACGCAA
>JANNEE010000637.1:0-2554 GCA_031388325.1 Deinococcales bacterium | reverse complement strand
CGAGCCAGAACATGTGGCGGTGGGTAATTACACCGTTCGGCTTCATGCCCCAAATGGTTCACCCGACCCGTTTAAGGTCTTTGTGTTCTCCAGAAATGCGCGGCTTGGCACACTGAGTTTTGATGACCCAAAAGGCATTGCCACCATCAGTATGCAAAATGTATCCGAGGATGAATGGGTGCGTACCTTTGTGCTGTTGCCAGCAGGTCAGTTTTTGAATCGCAACTTAGACGGCAACCAATTACCAACATGGCTCGAGGGCTTAAAACTCGAGACGGCGGCTTTTCGCAATGCCTCGGCACAAGCAGTAGCTCGGGGTGGTTTTGCACCGCCACCGCCACCACCGCCAGCATGGTTACTGGCATTACCGATGCTTGGGGCGCTCTTTTTTGGTGGAACAATTTGGAACACCTATCAAAAATACGGACGTGAACCGAACATCCCCGAAGTGGGCAAGTATTACCGTGAACCTGCACAGAATATCCCGCCGGGCATTGTGCCGTATGTCATGGGGATGATGAATCCGAGCAGTGGTGCATTGGGGGCAGCCATCAGTGCAACCTTAATGGATTTTACCAGACGCGGTTTTCTCGAGTTACGCAAAGGGCAGACCAGTGGTTTTCTTGGTATGGGCAAAAAAGAAGAGGTTCAGTTTGAACTGGCTAAACGCCCACAGGACGGCGAATTAACCGATTTTGAAGAGGAAATTTGGAACATTGTTAATCGCGCCAGAGGTTTTGATAACATTGTCACCCAAACCGAATTAAAAACCTATTTCGCCATGAGTTCAAGCAGTTTACAAACGCTCTCAAGTCTGCCGCGTCAGTGGTACGAGAATAAATTTGGGGCATTGCTTGATACAACCGACAGCAACAAAACCACACCGATAATCGTCGCCGCTTTTATTCTGGGTTTACTGACTTTTTTTGCTGCTTTGTTCTTTGTGATTGAATCAAGTCCAGCTTTGGGTTTTATGCTGGCAGCCGCCGGAATGCTGACTTTGCTGGGTGGGATTCTAGCCAGTATCTCCTTATCTCGGTGGAACGCCGATAAGTTACTCAATGCCAAACGCTGGAGTGCCTATAAGAATTTCTTACTCGATTTTTCACAAATGGAAACCGCCCCAGCCGAACACCTAAAACTCTGGGATTATCATTTTGTCTACGCCACTGCTTTAGGGGTTGCCCAGCCATACCTAAAGAACCTACGCACCCTAGCCGAGCGTTACCCACAGTATTATCATGCACCGTACTGGTTGCCAGCCTCATATTACAACAGCAATGTGTCTGACTTAAATAACCTCTCAAGCCAACTGGCGGCGGTCAACAGCTTAGCCAGTCTCTCGAGTAACCTCAGCAGCCTAGAAAGTGCCTTATCCAGCAGTTCTGGTAGTGGTGGAGGTTTCTCTGGCGGTAGTTCTGGCGGCTCGAGCGGTGGCGGAGGCTCGAGCGGTGCAAGTTAAGGGCTAGCACACCTACTTTTGAAGCATGAGTCGTTCGTCCTTCGCCCTCTCAAAGCTCATAGCTCATAGCTCACAGCTAGAAGCTCATTAAGGAGTTCTCATGGGTCCAATTATTGTTCTGGTGGTTGTTGCACTACTGGTGGTCTTTGCGATAGGTGTTTTCAATAACATTGTTTCACTCGAGAACCGCGTGGCAAACGCGCTGGGTCAAATAGATGTACAACTTAAAAAACGCTCTGATTTAGTGCCGAATTTGGTCAGTACGGTCAAAGGTTACGCCGCCCATGAAACCAGTGTCTTTGAAAAAGTCACAGAAGCCAGAAGTAAATTAGACAATGCCAGTGGCATCGAAGACAAAGCCACCGCCTCGAGTCTGCTGTCTGGCGCATTACGCACGGTTTTTGCAGTGGCAGAAGCCTACCCAGACTTAAAAGCCAATCAGAACTTTATCCAATTACAAACCGAACTTGCCGACTTAGAAGATAAAATTGCCTACAGTCGTCAGTTCTATAACGACACCGCTTTAGAGTTTAACAATTCGATTACCACCGTTCCGGGTGTGTTCTTTGCTAGTCCTATGCAAAAGACCAAGAAAGCTATGTTTGAGGCAAATGAGGGCGATAAAGTTGTGCCAGCCGTCGCATTTTAAGCCAGTTGCAGTAGCTTAGTATTTTGCAATAACAGCATCGTGGTTTCTAAACCGCGTTCAAGCCCTCGAGTTGCGGCTCGTTGGAAGTTGTCTTGCCCCATTTGCTGCTTTAACTGTATTTGTGTTTGGGTTAGGAGTAATTTAATTTCATGGTTGCTTTGTGGGTGATTCAGCGCCAAGCCTAAGTATTCGCAAGCACTGGGCAGTTCATTTTGCCCCGCCAATACTTTAACAAAACCCGCCAGAACCTCAAGTTGCAAACGTTGGTCATGGAGTTCTCGAGCCAACCCAAGAGCTTTTAAGTAATGGTCTTGGGCTTGATTAAGCTGATTGAGAGTTACAGCAATATGTCCAAGTTGAATATGGATATAACTGGCATCACGGTTAGTGGCTAAGTCTTTACAGATGGCTAGGGCTTCTAAAAAAAGTTCTTGAGCTGTATC
>JANNEE010000629.1:0-2439 GCA_031388325.1 Deinococcales bacterium | reverse complement strand
GAATCTAGCAGCCTTTATGGGCGAGTTCAAAGCCGAAGCCTACGACCACTTGGAAAAGTTGGATCAGGGCTTGTTGCAACTCGAGCGTGATCCAAGCAATAACCAACTTATTCGTGGTCTGTTTTTAAGTATGCACACGATTAAGGGCGGCGCGAGTATGCTCGAGTTAAAGGCATTAAAGCACCTAACCCATGCCTTTGAGGATGTGCTGGCAAGACTGCGTGACCACGGTGAAGCCTGTGATTCGAGTACCGCGACCTTATTGCTGCGGGCTGTGGATATGGTTCGTGAAATTGTGGACACTGACCCAAGCATGGAAACCATGTCGCCACCTGTCGAGGACATGACCAATAAATTGCGTCAACGCGCCAGTGGGGTGATTGTCACCCTCGAGCCGAGTGCTTCGGTCAGTGGGATTCAGGCTTCATTAGCCGACCTCGACCCGCCGACTGAGACCAAAGCTGCCACAAAATCCAATTTGGCACTGTTGTTAGAGCCTTCAGAAACAGCCCGAAACGTCATGACCACCCAACTCGAGAGCGCTGGTTGGACAGTGGCGGGTTTTGCTTCGGCTCATGAGATTCAAAATCGTGTTTCCGAAGCAGGTCTACTGGTTTTGCCACTCGAGCCAAGCGGTGGGATAGATGGTTTAGCACTGGCTCGGGATTGGCGGGCATTTGGTACAAAAACCCCAATTGTGATTACCGCCCTAGAATTTAGCGCTGCCCAAGAAACCGATGCCAAAACCCTTGGGGTGGCGTGTGCGCCTAAACCAAGCTGGCGTGATTCGCACTTAACTGAACTCGCAAGGAGCTTGGTGTGATTGAAGCGCGACGAATTTTAATCATCGAAGATAGCCTGCTGATGCGTAACTTATTGGTCGGTTTACTCGACGGGGCTGGTTACGGCGATATTCGGGCTGTCGGGACACTCGAGCAAGGACTGCGTTTGCTGGGAATGCGAAGCGAACCCGGTGAGCAATTCAGTCTGATTTTAATGGATAAACTCCTGCCCGATGGTGACGGCATAGATGGCATCCGCGAAATTCGGCAAATTCCGCACTTAACCGAAAAACCAATTATCATGGTCACGGGTTTTGATGACCGCGAAACGCTGCGCGAAGCCTTTGATGCTGGGGCAAGCGACTTTATCAATAAGTCCTTTGATGAAACCGAATTACTGGCTCGAGTCCGCAGCGCCTTGCGTTTGGATGCTGCCATCGAAGCCGCCAAGAGCCGCGAAGCCGATTTGCGGCGTTTAACCCGAGAACTCGAGAAGCTCTCTTATACCGATGGTCTGACCAAAGTCACCAATCGCCGTGGTTTTGACGCTGCGCTCGAGCGAGCTTGGATTGAAAGTTATGAGCAGCGCAAACCCTTAAGTGTGGTGATGCTTGATGTCGATCATTTCAAAAAGTACAACGATGCCCTCGGACACCAACAAGGTGATGAGTGTCTAAAAGCCGTAGCTGCCGCCTTAGAACAGCAAGTCAATGCTAGTGGTGAAGCCCATATGTTGGCTCGCTACGGAGGCGAGGAATTCGCCGCAATTCTACGCACCAATGCCAGTACCGCCCAGTATGTCTCCGAAAAACTCCGCTCGAGTATCCAAGAATTACAATTGGTACATCCCAATTCCACAGTTGGCAGTTATGTCAGCATCAGTGTTGGTTTAACCACCGTTATTCCAGATGAACGCAGCACAGCATCCGATTTACTGGCTTCTGCCGATGCTGCTTTGTACCAAGCTAAAAATACTGGGCGTAACCGTGTGGTGATGAAGGGTTAGCTATGAGCTATGAGCTTTGAGGGTTAAAAGGTTAAAGGGTTAAAGTTTTTTACCTTTTACCTTCGCCTTTCGCCTCACCTTGCCTTTATGCCCGTAAAGCGTTACCTTAAACCATGTTCTCTTTTTTCAAAAAACGTGAAACCACACCGCAATTTCTCAAATTCGATGGGCAGAATGCCTATCGGGTGCGGATTCGTACTGCTAAACGCGGTGAAATCGTTGAAATTCGCTTTACCCGCAGTGGTGACATCTCGAGTGATGAGGGCGGCTTTTATGTGCGAAAAGGTGTGGTCGGACCCAATAGTTTCGACCGCGCGACGCTCGAGGTTCGTTTTAGCAGTGGCTATAGTAAACCCGTTGTTACAATTGATGGCGGCGAGGCTGTGCCTGTGAACGAATGGGAATAATGTGGAGTCTCGAAACCCAACACCGAGCAAATGGTTTTAAGTGCGTTGCTGGAATAGATGAAGCTGGACGTGGCGCATTGGCAGGACCCGTGTGTGTAGCAGCCGTGATTTTACCACCAGACCAAAAACCACGTTTTTACCGTGACTCTAAAACTTTATCCGCCGCTAAGCGCCAAACGTTAGCGCTCGAGATTAAGCAAGAAGCCTTGGCATGGGCAATCGAATTTGCACCCGCTACCGAGGT
>JANNEE010000526.1:0-4119 GCA_031388325.1 Deinococcales bacterium | reverse complement strand
GTCTTCAGGGACCCTGATACCACGGCGGAATAAGGCTAAGCGTGCGCCCATGGCGGTTTGGTCATTGGCGGCAAAAATAGCCGTAAAGTCGGCGCGGCGTGAAAGCAGCAATTCTGCGGCTAATAAACCACCACGTTCTTGAAAATTGCCCTCGAGTACAAGGTCTGGGTCGTAAGCAATACCATATTCGGCTAAGGCTGCCTTATACCCAGTTAAACGTTCAATTGAATCACGGTGCGTACTCGGTCCTGCCAAATGGGCGATTTTGCGATGCCCCAACTCGAGCAAGTGACGCATACCAAGCATTGCTCCGTCCTCTTGACTGATGTAAATGCTTTGGCGTTCTAAACCTTCAACCGACCGACCAACCGTGACGATTGGCAATGATTTTGCCATTTTAAGGATGTATTCATCCTCGAGATTTCCACCAAGAATAATGATTGCATCTGACCGACGTGCCGTTAGAATGTCCACAGCTTCACGTTCTTCATCTGCCCGCCAATGCCCAGAAATAAACATCGGGTGATAGCCACTGTTTGCCAGTCCTTGTTCGATACCAACAAAGGTTTCACCATAAAACGGACTCGAGATGGCTTGGGTCACGACCCCAATAATCATTGAACGACCTTTTGCAAGCGCTTGCGCCATCACATTTGGACGATAACCCAGCGAAGCAATTGCCTCTTCGACTGATTTACGTTTGTCTGAACTGACCACAGCCGTCCCATTAAGGATTCTCGAGACCGTGCTGGGCGAGACATTCGCAATTTTAGCAACATCATTTAAGGTGCGTGCTTGGGACACTTAACAAACTCCTTTGAGGTGATTTCTTGAATGTTCTGGACTTTATCAGATGTTGAAAGCGCTGTCAAGAGTTTGCAAACCAAGCTACAAAATATTCGAGGATTATCCAGAAACTCGGGTCTTTTCTTCAAGAAACGGGGCTTCGATGTGCCGATACGACCAAGTTGCTGCTAGATATGCCAAACCCAAGCCCAAACCTGATAACCAGAAAAACTCGAGCGGATTGTTTATCCCACCGTAACGAAAATCTGGGTTGTGCAACAAGCGAATCGTCTCGAGAATCGGATAATGCCAAATATAGAGTCCAAAAGAAATTTTAGCGGTGTAACGAAAAAAAGCATTGTCAAATAAACGCCCTAACACCCGAGAAAAAGGCAAAGTGACGAGCATCATTGCAATGGTCAAAGGAAACCACGGAAAACGGTACGGTTGGGCTTGAAAACTCGAGCCAAAATCCCCTGCTCCACGCCAGAACCATAACAGCGCCAGCATTGCCACAAACGCCAGCAACGCAACGCCATCAAAAGCCGCACTGACCCTGCCCTGACGGTTCTTGCGATCCACAATAAAGCCAGCTGATAACACCCCAAGCAGATAATGGGCAAACATCCCAATCGCGTTGTAATTTGGCATCCAGTATTTAGCGCCGCCGATTAAGCCATGTTCCCAACCACGATTTATATTGTCCGGTACAAGCCCTTCGAGAATCAGTTGATTTGCCACAAAAACAATGCCCAACAACCCAAGCCAAAACTGCATGGCAAACCAAAAGCCACGTTTTGGGAACTGCACAAATAATAACCACATCCCAAGCGGCATTAAAAGATAACAAAAGACTTCAAAGCCAATGCTCCAAAGCGGACCATTAAGTTCGACTGGAAAAAAAGTGATATGCGAAAAAGCACTGGTAAAGGTCGCGGCGGACAGTAAACGCAACCAAATTTTTTCACCGTCCACCGCAAAAAATAAACCCAATAAAAAACTGACCAATAAACTGGCATAAAAGCCCGGCACAATCCGCACTGCCCTGCGCCGTGTGTACTCGAGCATATTTGGCATTGGTTTTTGTGCCAAGTATGCTTTCCAGAACGGAATAGAGAGCAGCATTCCAGATAAGACAAAAAAGGCACTGACCCCAGCGCTGCCCTGTTCAAAAAAAGCATCAAAAAACTGAAGTTCTGCACCTGCCTGTCTGGAATCAAAACGCTGCCACAAATGATGCAAAATCACCATTAAGCAACCAATCGCCCTGACCCCATCCGCGCCTTGCAGGGTTTGCGCTCCCAAGACTTGCACTCGAGAACGATTTGCCCAAAGGGTTTGCCAACGCCCCCACCAAGGCGCAGCCACAGTTGCTACAGCGATATTTAAGGCTAAACTAATCTGACGCGCAAAGACCAAAAACACTAATAAAGGCACTAAACTCGAGATGGCTGTGCCAATCAAATATGCGCCACTCAAACCACTTCTGGCATTCATATAAGCTAAAATCTGCCCAACCATCTGTTGCTCTGGCGACTTTAAGAGGGCTAATGCCACCGAATTATTGTTCCAAACCGTTACAAAAGTCATTAAACCGAGGGTGGCTAGGGCTGGGCGAGCAAGCGGTAACATGATTTGTCCATAAATCCGCAGGTCGCTTGCTCCATCAATTCGGGCTGCCTCGAGCAAGGATTTTGGCACAGCACTCTGCACATATTGGCGCACCAAAAACACCCCAAAAGCCGAAACTATTCCAGGAACCCAAACTGCTTTAGGCTGGTCTATCCAACCTAAAATTGCCATGTTGACCGCCGTTGGAATTAAATTCATTAAACTTGGAAAGAGCATCACACTCAGCACCAGACCGTACAGAATGGCTTTACCACGAAACTCGAGCAGTGCAAAAGCAAAACCCGCTAGACTCGAGACCACCACCGCCCCCAAGGTCGAAAGAAGGGCAATATAGGTGCTGTTCCACAAATTTCGCCAAAAAGTTGGTTGTGCCTCGAGCAGAAGCGCATAATTGTCTTGCCACGCATCGCCGACACCAAGCCAAGCTCCAGAGTAAGAGCGCGTACCAGCTAATAACAAGTTAAAAATTGGAATCAGACACAAGGTTAAACCAGCCAGTAAAACAAATTTCATCACCACCCGAGCCGCTTTAGAAAACTGCAATGGTGAATTATCTGACTCGAGCAAGGCAGTCGTCTCGAGCAGTGTAAAATTACGCCCAAAAAGCTGATAGAACACAAAAACAATCAGGGCGATGCCAAGAAAAAACAACCATGTCTGAGCGCTAGCTAAGCCAAAATCGGTATCCCAAAAAGCAGTGCGAATAATATAAGTTGGTAAATCAATGTTACGAATATCTGAAACTGGACCAAACCACTGCCCGACCGAAGTCTGTGTGCCACGCAAAAAACTCATGGTGAATGCCACAAAAATCATGGGGCGCATCATTGGTAATGCCAGATGCCAAAATAAACGCCAAAAACTTGCCCCGTCTAGCTGAGCGGCTTCGTACAAACTGCGAGGCACAACGTTTAAGACCATTAAATAAAGTAAGACATTCCAACCAGTCACATTCCAAAGTTGAGTAAAGGCTGCTGAACTTTCTGAGTAAAAAGAAGACAGTGATGGTAGACTCGAGCCGATAATCGGCAAAGCCGAAAGCAGTGATTCAAGTCCCAAAGGCAGCCCCCAGAAAATTGTAAAAATTGCCCCAAGCACCGCCCCTGCTGCTAAACTCGAGGTCATGAACGGCACAAAAATAATCGTGGCAATCAAACCCTGAATTCGCTTAAAGGCAGTATGCAGCATAAACGCTAACGGAATCGCCAGTAAATGCTGCCCAAGTGCCGTTATTAACGCCAGTCGCAAAGATCGCCACCAACCCTGCCAGAAAATTGGGTCTTGAACTGTGTAATTAAACGCCCACAGACCATCAAAACGCATACCGCTTAGCCCACTGCTAGGATTCCATTCCATAAAGGCAACCACCAATGATAAAAACAGTGGCGCAAAAGCAAACAGCAGCAGCAGGATAAAAAATGGGGCAATAAAAACATAAGCACTGCTTTCGTTACGCGAAGAACGCTTGATGTTGGTACGCGCTGGCGCACTTTGTAAAGGTTGACTGACCATAATAATTTTATTGAACTCTGAAAGCCCTTTCAGATTGTGTCAAAATAATGACATGTGATGTATTCTGAACCATCCCGCCCCACAAAGACGTAAACTAAGCATCGTGATTGGTTCTGAAATTCTGCATTATAAAATCCTGCGAAAACTTGGGGCTGGCGGTATGGGTGTTGTCTACGAAGCGCTTGACAC
>JANNEE010000452.1:0-2282 GCA_031388325.1 Deinococcales bacterium | reverse complement strand
GTTCTCGAGGGTGAATCGGCAAGATTTGGCAATACTGTGGTTCGTTTGGATTCAGAAGAAGGGGTGGTATATGGAAACTAATTATGGCAAAATTGAGTTCGTCCCCAGCAAAACCTTATTGGGGGTGAACCAAATAAGTGCTTTGGGTGCTTTCGTAGATGGTTTTTATCCCCGCGCAAGCGGGGGGGATTTTCGCCTCAAGAAAAAACTCATAAGAATAATTGCTTTGGGAAATTTGACAAAATCTCAAAGGTACGATACTGTCTTTGCAAGAAAGGAAACCCCAAATACCGACTCACTTAGCGGGCGGAAGGTATCTGGGGTTAGGGAACGCATTACCAGCGCTCGTAACTTCAGTATACCACCTTTTATGCTGCTGGAATCAAAACGAGCGCTTGCACCACCTGTAGGAGAGTATGGAAATCCAACTAAATTGGATTCAGGATGCAGGCTACACAATTGTCTCGATGTTCGGCAGGAAAAACCAAGCACTGATAGCGCAGATCTTGCACCAACTTGAATCTGTGCTGGAGAGCCGCTCAATTGAAGAAACCATGCTTCAAAAACACGGTTGCTACGACTGGAACGACGAATAGCCAAATTACGCCACTCGCGCCCGAGAGTTTTCTCGGGCAGACGCTAGGAGGGCAAATTGAGTTTTAATTTATGTACAGAGCCTTGGATTCCTGTTCAAACTGGCAGTGCAGTACAACTGGTTTCACTCGAGACGGCACTACTCGAGGCGCAAAGTTTTACTCGGCTCGAGCATTCAAATCCGCTGATTTTAGCAGCAGTGTACCGATTTTTGCTGGCGGTGCTGCACCGTGCGCTTGAAGGTCCAGACCGCGCCGATGATGCTGCACAGTGGTATAAGAATGGTTTCCCAGTCCCTAAAATTCGGGCGTATCTTGCTAAATGGCATGACCGATTTGATTTGTTTGGGGCTACACCGTTTATGCAAGTGCCAGATTTGCCACTCGAGGGTTTAACCGACCACTGGTCAAAGCTTTCTACTGAGCGTGGCAGTGGCAATACAACATTTTTATTCAATGAACGCTTGCGTGAAAATGTGCCTAACGCTACTGATGGTATTTCACCCGCCGAGTCGGTGCTGCATTTGCTCGAGCATCAAGGATTTGCCCTTGGTGGATTGGTCAAACGCTTGGGTGTAACAGCAATGGGTTCTGCGCCAAGTGCCAATACCGCCCTTGTGATGGCGGCTGGTCAGAATTTGCTCGAGACGCTGGCATTGAATCTTGTGCCATACCCTGCAAGTGACCGCAGACTTGATTCACCCATTTGGGAACGAGACCCAGTTCGGTTTAAGCAACTCGAGGGCGGTTATAAAGCTGCAATGCGAGGTATAACAGACCGTTACACTTGGATGCCAAGAGCCATTCGTTTAGAACCAGACCAAGGGGCTGTTCGGTTTATGGCATTCGCGGCGGGTGTTGGCTTAGACGGCGATGGCACAAAAGAACCAATGGCGGCATCGTACTTAAATGCCAAAGGCGAAGCGCGAAAACTAGGCTTATTTGAAGGTAAGGGATTGTGGCGGGATTTTCATGCGCTTGTTCCTAAGCCAGATGGTGCAAGCAGCATTGCCACGCTCGAGAATGCCCGAGAAATTCTTAGGTTACTTGGTCAAAAAGGGCAGCTTCGGGTTTATGTGTTTGCCCAAGCCAATGATAAAGCCAAAGTGCTGATGACTCGAGCCGAGGCATTTGTACTGCCTGAATTGGTGCTGTCAGACCATGAAATTCGGTCTTTTGTTGAAAGAATCTTGCAAATTACTGAACGAATTGGACGTAATCTCGAAGCGGCTGCCAGAACCCTTGCCGAAAAGATCATTGGTGCAGGGGAACGTAAACCACTACCCGAAGATACCCGCAAATTATCCAGTACCTTTGGTCATCAAGCCGTGTATTGGACAGCTTTAGAGCGAGCTTTTACAGGTTTTCTCGAGGCATTGCCAGCCGACCCAGATGAATTTGATGCGGTACGTGGTCAACTCGAGAAGGATTGGATTCTAAACGCCGAAAAAATGGCTAAAGATGCCTTTAAGCAAGCCGAAATCAGTGCAGGATTTACCGCTAAAGCCTTACGAGCCGCCGAAAGTGCTAAGGGAATGCTCGAGGCATTATTGCGCCGAGGCGACGAACCTAAGAAAAAGGAGAAAACATGAGCCAAGCCTTGATTGACCGCCTTTGGAAACTCGAGCGTGCCGAGTTAGCCGAATTGCGACGCAGTTTAGCATTTGATGCTGGAACACACGCCCCAGC
>JANNEE010000436.1:0-5596 GCA_031388325.1 Deinococcales bacterium | reverse complement strand
GGCAGCATCCAATGTGCCTTCTGCCCCGCCCGCCCCAACGAGGGTGTGAAGTTCATCCACAAATGCCACCACTCGAGCTTGGCGCAGTTCTTCGATGATTTGACGCAGGCGTTCCTCGAATTCACCACGGTATTTTGTGCCAGCCACCACACCGGCTAAGTCTATTGAGATTAAACGCACATTTTTAAGATTATCTGGAACTCGTTTTTCAAAAATGGCTAAGGCTAAACCTTCGGCAATGGCGGTTTTACCAACACCTGGGTCGCCGATTAAGACTGGGTTATTCTTGGTGCGGCGCGAAAGTATCTGCACCACCCGACGAATTTCTTCGCTGCGCCCGATTACAGGGTCGAGTTTGCCCTCTTTGGCTTCTTTGGTTAAGTCGCGTCCGTACTCGTCCAAAAAAGGTGTATTGACATTTTTTGGTTCGGTTTTTGGGTCGGTGTGCGCCAGAATCCGCCAACGAATCGTGTCTGGGTCTCTGGCTAAATCGGTCAGGATTCGGTAGGCAACCCCGTCACCTTCGCGCAGAATGCCAAGCAAAATATGCTCAGTGCCAATCACTTGACTGCCCAAATTACGGGCTTCGGAAGAAGCCAATTCCATCACCCGACGCGCCCTTGGGGTAATGGCTGGGGCTTCGGTGTGGCGTAAACCCTCGCCCCGACCAATGATTTCTTCAACCCGACGACGAAAACCTTCCAGCGTTGCGCCAAATTCGGTCAGGATTCGACACGCCGTCCCACCTTCTCGCATTAGACCAAGCAACAAATGTTCTGGTCCAATCATGGCATGACCGAGCTTAGAACCTTCTTCTCGAGCATAATGAAATACAAGTCTGGCACGGTCATCGTAACGGTTCATGAAAAGCTCCTGTCACAGCCAGAACAGTCTAACCCACCAACAGCTATTTTGCTTGGTATTATTTGCCACGATTCAAAAGCGCCAAGAAAACCCAAGCCCAAAGTCAATCCCATACGCTAAGGCACGAACCGAACCAGTTGTAGAGGTGCAATTAAAGGTGTCTGAACAAGGTGAACCAAAAAATAGTCTTGGTACAACTTCGGCATAAAAACCATTGTTCAAACGCAACCCAATCAGCGCATGAAGATCAAACAAACTATTGTTGGCAACAACTGTCAGTCCTGCTACCCCAAAACCCATGTAACTCTGCCAAGAATTAGAAATCCGCATAAACATATAGGCATCGAGTTGGATTCGAGAAACAAAAATAACTGTGCCAAACGAAGCCCGTGTGCCAAGACCCCAATCGCCAAAACTAATTTCTGTGCCAATTTGCACCCCCGGAATGGTCAGCAGTTGCAAGCCATAGCGGAAACCAAATTCCTGAGCTTGAGCCGCCCCAGACCAGAATAAAACGGCGATTAAAACAGGTAAAAATCTTTTCATGTGCTAAATTCTACACGAGTAACCGTTCAACGATTACACAATCGCGCCAAATGCCGTCTAGCTGGGCATGTTTTTGATAGACACCAACGACACTAAAACCATGTCTAGCGCAAAGTGCCAAAGAAGCGGTGTTTTCTGGAAAGATTCTCGAGAGAACCTTAGAAAACTCTTTTGCTTCTAAAGCTGGAATAAAAGCGGTCATCAGCGCATCACCAATTCGTTGTCCTTGGGCTTCTCGAGCCACATAAACACTGTACTCCGCAATTCGGGCATAACATGCTCGGCTGCGATAACTCGAGGCGCGAATAAAACCAAGTACCAGACCGTCACGTTCTGCCACCAAGAACGGATAGTTTGGATTGAACCACTCGAGAATATCAGCTTCTAAACGAGCTTCGGTTTCAAAAGTAGCGATTCGGTCTTCGATACCTTGGTTATAAATCTGGGTGATTTGCAACACATCTTTTGGTTCGGCAGTACGGATATGAACCAGAAAGCGGTGCATCACAATTGCACTATCTGAACACGCCCCCTTAAATTCAGTTGATGCTTTGACGGCTTGGGGGGCATGTTCTCGAGCAATAACCTTAAAACCGTAACGCTCAAAGTAACTTGGAGCAGTTTCGGTCAGCAGTACCAGTTCTTGAACGCCCAAACTCAAAGCATACTCGAGAATTTTTTGCAGGATTTGCCGTCCTAAACCCTGATTGTGCCAATGAGCATTAACAGCAACCGAACGAAGCAACGCCACGCCGCCATAAATCTCGAGTCCCGCCGAAGCAACCAAGTTATCTTTGTCAAACAAAAGCCAGAAATGTTCTAGGTGTTCTTCGATGCCTTGTAGCACAAGTTTAGCTTGGCTTAAATGAGCTTTTAGAATCTCGAGATCGCTGAGGGTAGCTTGGCGTAACATCAGCAACAAACCTTGCTCGAATTGACTGGGGTACAACATCCAGAAATTATGGGTAAGCCATCCAGTATCGCATCGGCTTTGCGGTCTGCACTTTTGCAACGCACGCCGTCTGGCTCGAGATATACAATCAATTGACCATTTTTAGACTCGAGTTTAGCAACCGCGTAGCGTGCGGCGGGTTGTCCAGAAGCGCCATACAAAAAAATCAGTTCGGCTTGGGTAGCAAAATTAACTTTAGGACTGACTTTTTTGTAAATACTTAAGAACTTGCCAACGCTCATAAAATCACGGTCTAACTCGAGGGCGGTGCGCCAGAGTTCAATCACCGTTTCTTGGAATTTATGTTCCATACCACCACAATCTACGGTGTGATACTCGAGGGCTTTGAATTCGGTGACATGATAGCCAACGGGTACATGCTGCCCATTACCAAGGTCAAAGACCATCGGGTGTTCTGCGTGCGGCTCGAGATTGGTTAAAAACGTTTCTAAGTTTGACATGGTGATTCTCCTTTTAGCAGGTGTAGGCGCAAGCAGCTTCGGCGCTGGTCAGGGCGAGGGGTTTTGGGATTCTGACACTGGTTTTGTGCCATACGCTCTGCCACCACTCGAGAATGGTGTATTCCTCGAGATGGGCTATCCGCACGTCATGGCGAATTTGTGCTTGGTGATTTAAGATTTCGTTGATGCTCATATATTTCTCCTTATATTGATACATTTCAATATGTTTGACCTAATTTTTAGCAGCACTGGGTCAAATAAGACCCAGCCGCCGCAAAAACTCGAGTGTCCAAACTGTAATACATCCACTTACCGCGTTTTTGTGCCACAACCAAACCCGCCGAAGCCAAGCATTTCATATGATGGCTAATCGTTGGTTGAGAAAGCCCTGTCACCGACTCTAAGTCGCAGCCACAAATGCCATCGCCACAACAACCGACAGCATCCGAAGCCAAGTACATAATAATTTTAAGCCGTGCAGGGTCAGAAAGAGCTTTGAAAATCCACGCCATGCCCTCGAGACCCAAAGGGGCTTCTGACATTGTTGGCTCGAGTTGCAATAGCCCTGACATGGCTCGAGTGTACAATACATATTGATGATTGTCAATATGTTATTTTTATTCCAAGGCGGGTTTTTGTGTCCACAACTCGAGCAGCGCTGCACTGACTGCCCCATAAAGCACAAAAGACTTATTGTTTTTTAACTCGAGCCGAACCCCAGTTTGCCATAAAATCCGTGTGGGTTTCATGTCCAGTACATCTTCCCACGGAATCAGTAAGCGTTCATGCCCAAGGCGAAAAAACCAAATAGTCTCGAGAAATAAGCCCTTATCGTCTAACCAAATTTTTAGCACATGGTTATACCGAGCGCCGATACGACCAGAAGCATCGGCGTAAAGCAACCCAGATGGCGTATCGGTGGTGCGCCAAAAAGAAGCCAAACCAAACCAGCCAAACCTCGAGATAAACCAAATTACGCCCATCCACATGCCAAAAAAAACAACCAGAAAGAACAATGGTATTAAAAAAGTTGTGGCATTCATTTTAATAGAATGCCACAACTCGAGAAATCCTGCTTAGAAAAAAACAATCACATCGGCTTACGAACGAGCCACCACATCGGCTTACGGACGAGCAATCACATCGGCTGGTGTGGTGCTAATCAATTCCTTAACCCAGTTGACCAGTGGTTTATCGCCAACTTTGGTGGTGTAAAAATTCGGGCTGCCAATAATGCAGTGCGAACCGCCGGGCGAAACATAATTGGCGTAATTTGGCGTGACTGCCTTAATCCCAAGCATACTGCCAAAGGCTTGCTGAACCCATTGGGTTGCCGAGGCTTGGGTCGGTTGAGCTAAACCAAGGGCAAGCGCATGGAAGAAAATCTGGACATTATCGGTATTGGCTGTAAACTGCGCGAAACTGTTATTAGGGAAAGCTTTAGCAACTGCCTTATAAATGGTTTCAACCCGGAGTTTACCTGGCTCAGACTTCAGGGCTGCCAGTTCTGGAATAAAATCTGGGATTGCGCCAGACGGATTCCAAGCCTTGGTTGCAATATCCGAAAACCCTTGGCTGGTAATTCCTAAGCCACTATCACCCAACAGCGCCACTCGAGCCTTGTTGTAGTGTTTCATGATGTGCGGTGTCCACATGGCTGCGCCATAACTGCCAGCGCTGCAACCAGTCACAAAGACATTCTGGGCAAAAGGAAAATTCTTATAGGTGTACTCGAGGGCGGCTTGGGCGTTGGCTGCGCCTTTATGCTGAATTGTTCCACTGGTGTATTTTTGTTCACTGTTGCCCCAGTGTAAATCGGCGGTGCAGTACGGCACGTAAACATGTGACCAGCCTTTGAATGGATTGGCATTGCTGCCTTTGTTATAAATTCCTTGGGCATAGTCAACATCGCCTTTGTTAAGGGTACGGTTATACAAGCCATTTTTGGGGTCGCAACTGACCGAATCCCAACATGCTCCGCCGCCCTGAAAATCCACCACAACTTTTTGCGTATCGCCTCTGGTGGCATAGAATTTCCACGGGCTACCATCGGAACAGACTAAACCAGCAATACTGATTTCGCGCCAACCCGCAAAACCACCTTGCGCGTACACCATCGTACCAAAAGCTGCTGCCAGCGCCACCCCAACCAGTCGTTTCTGCATGTCCTGCCTCCTTGTGTAAGGGCAGCAGAATAACCGATTATCTGAACTGAGTACAAGTTTTTTTCATGCTTCTCGAGAAACAGGCAGTAGACTACTTTTATGAAACGCTTTGCTCTGATTTGTTTTTGCTTCCTGACTTTTACCGTCTCGAGCTACGCCCAAGCGCCATCTCAAGGCATTTTTTTGATAGAACGTGCCGTGGATTTATTGGCTGGTCAGTATGCCGGTTTTGCTAAGTTTGACCTACCAGCCCTCGAAAAAACTGCTAAAGACAAACTCGAAACTGTTTGTAAAGACTTACCGAGTTGCGAGTATAAAGAAGCCTTACCTATTTTAGATCAACTCATCTCGAGCCTGGGTGACGGGCATACCTTCCGTATGAGTGCCTTGCGCCGCGCAGAATTCAATGCCAACCAAGCCAATCAACCCATGCTAGGGGTCGGAATGAAATTTGCACCCTTACCAGATGCTCCCGCCTTGGTGGTCACACGGGTACTCGAGAACAGCCCCGCAGCACTTGCTGGGATTAAACGCGGTGATGTGATTCTCGGTGCAAATGGCAACTTAAATCGGTTCAAGAATGCGGCTGAAGCGATGGTTGCCATAAC
>JANNEE010000390.1:0-3097 GCA_031388325.1 Deinococcales bacterium | reverse complement strand
GGCATTTTCGACATTACAACCTGTAAAAACCAGCCCGTCGGCTGTCTCGAGTGCCGCCCCCACCAAAAACTTGCTGTACGGAGCGTAGGCTCGAACTGAGGCTTCTTTGGCTAAGCTCATCAAGGCTTCTTTGGTCATGGGAACAGTATAAAACTAAAAAGGCAAAAAACGAATTTGCTTTTTAGCCCTTCACCCTTCTGTTCTTAAATTGCGTCCTGTTCGAGTTGTTTTATCCTCGAGGATCTCTGGGTCTGGGTTGCCTTGTTTACGCACCCGAATGAGCGATACTCGGCGGTCATCGGCAGATTCGACAATAAATTCCCAACCATCATAGACCGTGGCTTCACCAGCTTTGGGAATGTCGCCAAAGGCGTGCATGATAAAACCAGAAACAGTTTCAAATTCGCCTTCATCGTCTTCGTTGACCGTAATTTCAAGGAGTTCTTCGACATCACTAAAAGGCATATCAGCTTGTAATAAGTACACACCGTCGGAAATGGCTTGAAAAGAAGCCACTTCAGGTTCGTCGGTCTCGTCGTAAATCTCTCCAACCAATTCCTCAAGAACATCTTCTAAAGTGGCAAGTCCGCCCGTGCCTTCGTGTTCGTCTACGACAATTGCCATATGGGTTTTTTTCTCACGCAAACGATTGACAAAATCGCGTAAACCCATGCTTTCTGGTACAAAAATTGCCACCCTCATGATGTCCCGCACGGTACTGTGGTCAAGCGCCTCGAGTTTTCCAAGCACATCGCGGGTGTAGGCAACACCGACAATGTTATCTTTATCATCGTCGTAGACTGGGATTCTCGAGTAGCCGTGTTTATTGTACTCATCAAGCAGTTCCCTAAGCGGTACATCGGCTTCGATGGCATTCATTTTGGTACGCGGGGTCATGATGTTCCGCACGGTTTTATCGCCAAAATCAAAGACATTATAAACAAGTTCTTTTTCGCCTTCGTCAAGTACACCTTGTTGACTAGAGGCATTGACAATCATGCGGATTTCGTCCTCGGAGTGGGCAGCGTACTTGCCACCCTCAGCAGGTTTAATCCCAAAAAGCCTTGTTATCCCAGCCCCAGCCCATTCAAGCGCCCTCGAGATTGGACCAAACACAAAAGCAAAGACCTCAAGCGGTTGAATCAGTGCCATGGCGAGGGTTTCGGCTTTGGCAATGGCAATACTTTTTGGCACAAGTTCGGCAAAAATAACCGATAAAATCGCGCTGATACCAATCGCAATTGCCAGACTGACCCCATCGGCTAATTTCTCACCAAGTTGCAACTCGAGCAGCGGCTTGACCAAACCACCAATGGCTGGTTCTGCCACCACACCTGTCAGCAGCGAAACCACTGTAATCCCAAGCTGATTGGCGGCAATAAAAAACCCAATGTTGCCCTGCGCCCGTTGTACCCGAGCCGCCTGACGCGAACCACGTTCGACCAACTCCTGAATTTTAGTGTGCCTCGCACTGACCAGCGAATACTCAGCCGCCACAAAAAACGCATTGACCAAAATCAGAACAACCAAAATACCTAAGCCCGTTAATTCCATTTGTGGGCGCACTCCATAACACGCCTCTCCTTGCACTGAAACCCATGCAGGAGTCCAAAACCCCAAGCCACCAATTGGCTCGAGACGATGCAAAACGACAGCGCCAAAGCACTTGTTTGATAGTCAAAACTAGGAGGTTCTTCCATACGCATCACGCGCCGCTAATCAGCGACGCGATATTCTACTATAGCAGATTTTACTTAGCGGCTGCCCCTTGACAGTGCAAAATGCCTGTGCTACCTTTCTATGCGCTGTAACAACAGTAACGCAACAGGTTGTAGACCAGTTCATGGGTTGTACCAGTAACGCAACGGGTTGTTAGCTCAATTGGCAGAGCAGCTGACTCTTAATCAGCGGGTTGATGGTTCGAGTCCATCACGACCCACCACAGATAAGCCCCGTTATTTACGGGGCTTCTTAATTTGACGCTTTTATTTTATACAGTGGGTTTTCTTGAGCGTGTGCAACGCCGTGTGCAACGGGGCGTTAATTCGGTACTAAAACCGTCAAAACTCGAGGCTTAACCGGATTCGGGAATAAATCAATAACGTGTTCTTGTCTTTCACTCTCGAGGACGTGTCTGTATACATCGTAAGTCATGGTGATGCTGGCATGACCTAGCGTCTTTGACACCACCTCTACAGGTACTTTGCGCCGTAGCATGAGTGTTCCTGCCGTGTGGCGTAAATCATGCGGTGTGATATGAGGCAAAACCTTGTTATCAGTAAGCAGTGCCTCGAGACTCGGACGGTAGTGTACTGGAATCATTGAATGACCTCGAGCAATGCCGCGTTTACTGGGTTCGTTGTAAAACTCAAGGCTTGACCACTTCACAATGTCATTTATGGCGTGTTTTAGGTTATCAGGATGTGTCCAGTTCCCTGTAGCAGTGGCAAAGGCTGCACCTGTTTCTGTCCAAGCATCTTCGGCTGTGGCTCGTTCCTCGAGTTGCTTTGCTTGGTGTTGCAAAAGCAATGCTTTAAGACTTGGTGGCATTAAAATGTCACGCCTCGAGTGGTTTGTTTTGGTGAGTTCTTCGCGGATTGGTTTGCTGCCATTCACAACGGCTGTGTGCCGAATCCAAATAAGACCTTTGGTAAAGTCCACATCTTGCCAACGTAAACCCATCACCTCGGATTTACGAAGCCCAACCGATACCGCCGTAAAGATTGCGACCCACAAACGACACAAACCAAGGTCATACAAGGTTGTCCCTAATTCATGCAAGTACGCCACTTGGTCAAAGTCCAGGGCAATGTGTGGGTTCTCGGTGCGTAGCTTCTTAATCGGTTTGACCGCTTCGGCTGGTGATACATAAATGATTTGGTCTGCCACAGCTTCACGGAACAGGCTACGAAGTCGGGTTCTAACATGGGCAAGGGTTCGGCTCGAGAGTGGCTTATTGTGGGCTGTGGTGGTTGTAGCTGCCAGCTTGGTGAGTGCGTCCCGAATATCCAAGGGTTTGATGTCGCGGATTCTTTTCTTACCAAGAAAATTCAATGCAAGACCGAGTTCGTATGTATAAGTGCCAAGGGTGATGCTT
>JANNEE010000033.1:0-7459 GCA_031388325.1 Deinococcales bacterium | reverse complement strand
CGAGGGTGTGCAGGACTTGTTGGTTTTGCGTCTCCCAAATGCGTAACGAGCCGTTTAATCCTCCAGCAACCATGCAGCAACCATCTGGACTGAGCGCAAAGGTGGTGATAAAACTTGTGTGTGGTGCTATTTGATGTACGGCTGTGCCTGTGCTTATTTCGTAAACTCGAGCCATGCCGTTTGCTTCACCAACAACTATACGTTGGTTATCTGGGGCGAAATCCATTGTCCAGCCAGCCACAGTCAGCAGGGTGGTGTGGTCGGTTGCATCCCAGATTTGGACGTTTTGGTCGGTACAAACGGCAAACATTGTCCCATCGGTGCTGTAGCGAACTTGGCGAATTTGTTTTGCGGTCATCGGTATCACCGTTTCTAGGTTGCCGCTCGAGGCGTTGCGTAGTTCAAGCTGGCTCGAGTTACCAGCGATAAGGATGGTTGTTCCATCTGGGCTATACGCGAGGCTTTGGACTGCAAAGGCAAGTTCGAGGGTTTTTAGGGCTTGAAGACTTTTTAAGCCCCAGAAGCGCACAGTTTGGTCTGTTCCACCAGAAGCCAAGATATTCTCGAGTGGATGAAATGCTAAACAAGTCACATCACCCTGATGTAGGAAACGACCTATTTCTTGGTTATTTTGTGCCTCAAAGAGTTCGATTAAACCTGTGCGTTGACTGGTTCGCGCCGAGGCTAAAGCAAAATACTGTCCGTTTGGACAAAAACCTACGGCTAATTTAGGAGCTAACGAAGTGGCTAAGCACCAAGGGTTGGTATTTTGAATTGAGAACCTATAAGCAAGGTTGTTGCTGCTGCCTGCAAGAATGTACTGTCCATCTGGTGAGAAGCTCAAGTCAAGGATGTGACTGTAGGTCTCTGGATGGTTTTGTAATTGTAAAACCCGAAGTGTCTGTGCAGCTAAATCCCAGAGTTTAACCACACCATCTTCGCCACCTGAGGCGACTGTTTTGCCATTTGGACTAAATGCGACACAAAATACTTTCCCAAGGTGATGGATTTTGCTGCTTTGTTCTGCCACCTTCTCGAGACGATTGGTCATAGAAAGGCTACCTTAACACCTAAACCATTTAGCAAGACACATGAGTTAAGATGATTGCTTTTGAGCGATTGATATGTTATCTTGATTGAAAGAAGCAGAAATATGAATTTATCTGATTTTATTTAAGGTTTTGAGATGTGCGTCTTGCATCTCGAGGGAACATATGCTCGAACAACGACTCGACAAAATTCGGCAGTATCTTTATCAACATGGACTCTCGAGTGTCCAAACTTTGGTGGGTCACACCAACTCTTCGCTTGCCACGATTCGCCGAGACCTCGAAAAACTCGAGACCGAAGGCGTGGTCATTCGCACCCACGGTGGGGCAAAACTTGCCGATTCGAGCGGTGTGGAAGTTGGTTTTCGGCAACGTGAACACCGCGAGGTTAGCCACAAACGTGCCATTGCCGAAGCCGCCTATAAGCACCTGAAGCCAGACAGCAGTATTTTCTTAGACTCGAGTACCACCGCTTTGCAATTGGCTCGGCGTTTACGCTTGCATCCAATTCGCTTAAATTTAACCACCAATAGTTTTGCGGCTGCCCAAGAACTCTTTGGCGTTCCCGAAGTGCAACTTTTATTTGTCGGTGGACATATCCGCACCGAAAATCTTGCGACAGTTGGCATGTATGCCGAAGAAACCCTAGACCGACTCTGGTTTGACCAACTGTTTATGAGCGCCAATGCAATTCACCAAGACCACGGATTTACCACTTACGACACTTTAGAAGCGGCAATTAACCGCAAAATGCTCAACCGAGCCACCAAGCGTTTTATGCTCTCGGATTTCACCAAATTTGGACGAATTGCGCCGCATCACATCGCAGCCCTTTCAGTTGTTCAACACATCATCACCGATTCACGCCTTAGTAGCACATGGGCAGAACACCTACACAAAGCTGGCGTTCATCTCGAGCAAACAGCACAATCCATCACGCTCGAGCCAGCACCACCCCACTATTAGCTACAACGAGACTCGTGTCTCGAGGTTGCAGGAGGATTTATGAAAAAACGTTGGGTACTACTCGCAAGTGCTTTTGGTGCATTAGGTATGGCAGCATTAGCTCAGAACAAAGTCTCGATTGAATTCTGGTCTTGGTACTTAAGCCCGAAATTTGATCCGTACTTACAAGGAGTGATTAACGAATTCCAAAAAGCCAATCCAAACATCGAAGTCAAACTTGTAGATAAGCAAGACACCATGGAACGTGACTTGCAAGCCTCGATTGCCCTTGGTAAAAGCCCTGATGTGGTTAATCTCTGGCAAGATGCAACCGCCGCTGCCGCCCAGAACGGTTTGCTCGCACCAATTAACGACCTGACTACCATGAGTCAATTACAAGCACAATTTTGGAATAATACCCTGAATATGTTTGTGATAGACGGTAAGAATTATGGCTACCCATGGTACGGCTGGACAGACCAAGGCGTGATGGCGTACAACACTGAAATCATGAAAAAGGCTGGCATTACAAAAGTCCCAACCACCATCTCGGGTTTACTAACCGCTTCAAAAATCATTAAACAACGCACCGGTTCATATGGTTGGTTGCCATCGGTTAAAGACCCGAACGGTGCGAGTTTCTTAGGGCAATTCTATCTCGAGGGATTACCGCTCTTTGCTAACGGTAAAGCTGCCTTTAACACTGCTAAGCACACCGCGCTTTTGCAAAAATTCATTGACTTAATGAAAGGCGATTTTATTCCGCAAGACTTACTTCGTAAGGAAGCTTTTCAGTTAAACAACGAATACTACAGCCAAGGTAAGAGTGCCTTTATCGTCGGTGGCGCACAAGCCCTTGTGCGGGTCAAAGATGCCAACAAAGATATTTACTCTAAAACCAAAGTTGTTCCAGCGCCACTTGGGGCTGGCGGCGTACAGACTGGCGGCAGTATGAGTCTGGTTATTCCAAAAGCCAGCAAGAACCAAAAAGAAGCGGCTTTGTTTGCGATGTTCATGACCAACAACAAAGCCCAAGTTCAATTTGCTAAACTGGCTGGAATTGTTCCAACTACCAAAGGCGCAGAAAACGACCCAGACTTAAAAGCCGCCAATCCAAACGATGCTTTGGACGTTGCGACATCATTGGTCAGTGGCACTGGACGCTTTATTACCCCGGGTTGGAGTCCACCCAAGAACACCGACAATGTTTACAAGAACTTTAACGACAATATCGAAGCTGCTTTCTTAGGTGCAAAATCTGCTCGTCAAGCCTTAAATGACGCTGTGGCATTTTGGAATGCCAACGCCAAGTAAAAAAACACAGAGGCTCGAGTTTTCTCGAGCCTCTAAATAATCGGTTAGCGCATCTTGTGCCGTCAGTATTCACTTGTGACTTTTAGAGTTTCGAGTGGTGAAGCTATGCACAAAGCACTACTTAAAAACAGGAATTGATTATGAAAACCAAATCATCGGTCACATTCACTGCCTATTTATTGTTACTGCCGGCTTTGGCTTTAATGGCAGTCTTTACTTTTTATCCAGTCTTGTACGGTTCTTATCTTGGTTTCACAGAGTATACAGCCGCTAACTTAGGCTCGAACACCCCACCAAAATGGGTGGGACTCGAGAATTTCCGCACTGTCATTTCCGATGAGTTATTTAGAATAGGGTTACTCAACAGCCTTAAATACCTGATTATTGTGCCGATTTTGCAAATGGCAAGTTTAGCTGCAGCAGTGCTGGTCAATCGGCAAATTCCCGGGATTGCGCTTTTTAGGGCTGCCTATTACGTACCCGTGATTACTTCGATTACTCTGGCAGCCGTGATGTGGGATTGGGTTTTTACCCGTGAAGGACTCTTAAATTATGTTCTCGAGTTTTTTAAGCTCATAGACCCAAGTGGTTCTTTTGGTTGGTTGTTAAACCCGAACACTGCGCTCTGGGCGATTATGCTGGTCACATTTTGGCGGGGTTTTGGCTATTACATGGTTTTGTACCTTGGGGGTTTGCAGAGCATTCCACTTGAACTCGAGGAAGCAGCGTTGCTGGATGGCGCGAATGCTTGGCAGCGTTTTTGGCAGATTACTGTGCCTTTGATGCGCCCAACGATTTTACTGTGCAGTTTACTCTCGAGCCTAGCCGCGATTCGGGTACTCGAGGAGATTCTGGTCTTCACCAATGGCGGACCCTTAAACAGTACCTATACGGTTTTAATGTATGTCTACCAAAAATCTTTTGGCTTAGACTTTAATTATGGTGTGGCAAGTGCGGCAGGTTTGCTACTAGCAGTGGTTGGTTTTATCTTGTCGTATATCAATTTTCGGATTACTCGAGAGGACGCACCAAAACGGGGGGCAAAAGCATGAAAACTCGAGTTGCGCCGTTCAAAGCCCTAAATTTAGGCTTAACCTATGTGTTACTGATTACCATTGGTTTATTTGCAGTTTTTCCTTTCTTGTGGACATTCGCCATCAGCATTACCGATAAAACTGTTGCCAGTGGCGTTTCGATTTTTGATTTCCCACAATCACTTTTTCCTAAAGCCATTACCTTTAACAATTTTATTGAGGTCTACCGTGTTTTTGGACTCGAGAAGTATTTACTGAATTCGGTGATTATTTCTTTTGCGACGGTGCTGGGGACGTTACTGGTTTCGGCAATGGCAGCCTACCCGCTTTCTAAAATGGTGTTTCCAGGGCGTGACCTGATTTTTGGGGCGATGCTGGCAACCTTGGTTTTACCCAGTGAAACAAATTTTATTGTCAATGTGCTAACCCTTAATAAAATCGGCTTACTCGGCACATATTGGGGTGTGGTGATTCCGACCATAGCCACAGCATTTGGTATTTTTATCATGCGCCAAACCTATATGGCAGTGCCAGATTCGCTGCTCGAGGCGGCGCGAATAGATGGTGCAACCGAATTCCAGATTTTATGGCGGATTATGATTCCACTTTCTCGCCCAGCTTTAACTGCACTTGGTATTTTTACGCTGGTCAACACTTGGAATTCGTATTTCTGGCCCAGTGTGGCACTGCTTGGGGCGGATAATCTTCAACCGCTTTCTGTGGCAATGCTCAAACTCAAAGGGCAATTTAATCATGATTCTTTTAATGTGGCGGCTGGGGCAATGATTATGATGATTCCAGTCTTAATTGTTTTTGTCGCCGCACAGCGCCTCTTTATGCGCGGACTCGAGGGAGCAGTGAAATAAATCATGACTGACCCCAAAATGCTCCAAGAAATTCGTCAAGCGCCGCAAGTGATAAAAACACAACTCGAGGCGAATCAATCTCGAGTCAAAGCCCTTGCAGATGCGATTCGGAATCGCCAACCAGCCTTTGCGATGACGATAGCTCGCGGCACTTCTGACCATGCTGCAAACTTTTTGCAGTACGCCCTCGAGTCACAGCTTGGCTTGGTGACAGCTTCGGCTGCGCCCAGTGTGATCACCGCCTATAACGCTAAACTCAAACTCAAAGGGGCGTTGGTGATTGCCATTTCTCAATCTGGGCAGTCGCCAGATGTGGTGGGTTCCTTAAGTGCAGCCAGGGAACAAGGAGCGCTGACAGTCGCCATTGTCAATGCGCCAAACACCCCGCTCGAGGAGGCTGCTGAATTCTGCTTGCCGATGCAAGCTGGTTTAGAGGAAGCCGTAGCCGCCACCAAGAGTTTTATTGCCAGTCTGGTCGCGCCTTTAAGTGTAATTGCCGCTTTGAACCACGACTCGAGCCTGATAACTGCCCTCGAGAATTTACCAAAAATAATGCAAATTGCCCTCGAGACCGAAAGCATTAGCCACAACCGTGCCGAGCGTTATCGGTATGCCGAAAGCATGGTTACGCTGGGGAGGGGTTTGCATTACCCTCTGGCTCGAGAAGCCGCCCTGAAACTCAAAGAAACTTCAGTCATCAGTGCCGAAGCATTTTCGACTGCCGAATTTGCCCACGGACCAATTATTCTGATTGAAGCTGGTTTTCCTGTGCTTGCCTTTCAAGCCCGCGATGCCACTGCAGCGGGTTCTTTAGAGCGCTACTCTGATTTAATGGCTCGAGGGGCAGAAGTGATTTTGGTTGGTGCAGATGCCCCAGAATTACCCGCCACGATTCGGCTGAGTACCCCTGCCACGGGTCATGACCTAACCGACCCAATCCCTGCGATGTTAGCCGCCTATTTGTTTGCGGGACACCTGAGTTTGGCAAAGGGCATGAACCCAGATGCACCCCGAACCCTGTCAAAAGTCACCAAGACACTTTAACGCTTGACGAAAGCATGACCTATGACGCAGACTGTGCAAATCTAAATTTTTAGGGGTGCATATGAAAAAATTTGTTCTTGTGGCATTTGGTGGGGTCGTCGCATTGGGATTACTAGCGCAGGGTTCGGCGCAGACACGAGTGTTGAACTTGTTTAATTGGTCGGAGTACATGGATCCTGCCATCCTCAAAGACTTTGAAAAGCAGTTTAATGCCAGAGTCAATGTGTCTTTGTACGAATCCAACGAGGATTTAATTGCCAAGCTCAAAGCCAATGGTGGCAGTCAATACGATGTGGTTGTTCCGGGGCAGTATGCGATTCCTTTGATGTCTAGGTCACAACTACTCTTAAAACTCGATAAAACCAAAATCCCGAATATCAAGAATCTCTCTAAAAAATTTGTCAATCCCAGTTACGACCCTCAAAACACCTACAGCGCCGCCTATCAATGGGGGACGGTTGGCGTGGTTTACCGCAAAGATAAAGTCAAACCCAGCGAACAAAGCTGGTCATTGTTTTTTGACAAAACCAAACAACAAGGCACTTTTTTAATGATGGATTCAACCCGCGAAATGCTCGGACCAGTCCTCAAGTACCTTGGTAAAAGCCTCAACAGCACCAAACCCGACGATCTCAGAGCCGCCTTAGATTTAATGGTTGAAGCTAAAGGACGCAGCCTAGGCTTTGACGGCGGCGTAGGCAACCGCAATAAAGTCGCGGCGGCTCAAGCCAATTATGGGGTGGCATACAATGGCGATGTAGTTAAACTCCAAGCCGAAGACCCCAACCTTGGTTTTTTTGTTCCCAAAGAAGGCAGCGTGATTTTTACCGACAGCATGGCGATTCCGATTAAAGCCCCAAATGCAGCCTTGGCACATCAATTTATTAACTTTATACTCGAGCCAAAAGTCGGAGCGCGTCTTAGTACATACAATCAGTACGCTACGCCCAACGAAGCCGCCAAGCCATTTCTAAGTAAAGCCGATGTCCAAAACCCAGCTATTTATCCACCTGCCAACGTGATGGCGAATCTCGAGTTTATTCTTGACCTTGGAAAAAATAATAATTTGTACGATAGTGCTTGGACGAAGATAAAGGCAAGATAAGGCGAAAGGCAAAGGGCAAAGGGCAAAGGGCAAAGCGACCCAGCCCCGTCAGGTGGCGCTGTAGGGGTCAAGAAAGTAAAAAGATTATTTCGGCGCAAAAAA
>JANNEE010000308.1:0-3247 GCA_031388325.1 Deinococcales bacterium | reverse complement strand
GTCCCGATGGTCTTAGCAGTCATCGGCTCGAGTTGTAATAACACATGTTCCGCCCGATTACCCTGTATTGGCGCTCGAGTTGCATTGGTCTCGAGTCTGCCATTTAAGCAGTATTTACCCTCGCAGGAATTGCAGACATTTTGGCTTACGGCGGCAATCTGGGTTGGACTGACCTTGGATAGAGCAAAATTAAAATTGCCAAGCGGACAAACATATTTACAAAACGTCCCGACGGGAAAAACAGTATCCACCACCAGCGCCGCCACAAAATAAGCAATCATCAGCCAAGCCGTCATCCAAGGGCTTGCCCATAAATCAAAGTATTCGTAGGTGAACAAAAACAAGACCGTCGCGCCAATCACCAAATATTTATTGCGTAAACTTTTAGGAAAACTAAATTCTGGTAAGAACTGCTTCAAGAACTTGGTTGAGCCTCGAGTCAGCATTAAAGGACAAGCAGCACAAAATAAATTCCCAAAAACCGCCAATGCCAAAGCCACCAAACCACGATAATGCACCCAAACCGCCACGGTTGCGGTGTTGGTCGGTGCGAGTTGTCGCCCTGTAAAACCATCGTAAATGGCAAGTAAGGCAAGCACAAAAAGAGGAACTTGCAACACAAATCTCGAGTAGCGCCAACGCAAAAATGCGCCCAAAATTGGTAAACGCAAAACATCCAAAGGCTGGGTCATGGTAAGCTCATGGATTAACCCCAAGTTTAGCCTCGCCGTTTAGGGTCTGTGTACTTTTTTTGGCGGTGATGCTCAGCACCCAGTCGCCTGACATCGTAAAGCCAAAGTTATCTAGGGCATAGCGCCCAGCCCCCAGTTCTCGAGCTTCGGCTTGGACTGGCGACATCCCCGCATGGGTCATGTCGCCACGCACTGTAACCGCCGCTTCGGTTAAGGGTTTATTTTGATACTCGAGCATTAGCGCTATTGGCACTTTACCGACTTTAGGATTGGTGATTTCAAGTTTAACTGTCAGTTCGTTTTGCTTGGTTGGAGCGCACGCCAGCAGCAAACACAACAAAAACAGGAATTTCAAAAAGAACTTCAAAGTGGCACTTCCTTATTTTTAGGACGAACAAACAGCACAAAAGCCAGTGCCAGCAAAGCAATCACCACAGGTAGAGCAGCCAAAACCACCAGTAAAGTCAGGTCTGGTTGCCCAGCTTTAGAAGCTGGCAATAACAAACGCACCGATTGGGTCAGTGGGAATTGCACTGCCTTTGCCACCTCGAGCGCCTCGGCGGGAAAGGTTGTATCGCGGAGTTTCAGAGTATACGCCCCACTTGGCACAGTCACCACCACGCGGTATTCACCATCTGCCACTGGCTTCACCACGCCGCTCGAGACCTCGCCTGTTTCGGACAGCAAGCTATACGCCAAACTCGCGCCGTTAATCGGTTCGCCTTGGACTCCATTCATTAAGACCACCAAATCTTTTTTCTCGCTGAACACATCCAAGTTGACTGCCACAGCATGGGCAGAGGCGCTCGAGAGAAAAGAGAAAAGAGAAAAGAGGAAAGACAAAAACAGCAACTTCATGGCTAAAAGTCTAATCAGACTCAATCAGACGTTTGCCTGACTTTTGGATGTATGACTGTTCTACGCCAATTGTCCGAGGCACGATTTTGGATTCTCGAGTAGGCTAAGAAAAGATTTTAGAGGAAGGAGGAACGAGAAAAGAGAAATTGTGGGTCTTGCTGCCAACAAATTAAGGTTCTTTCCTCCACCATGTTTACTTTCCTAGATTTTTTAGATATTGCCCTTGTTGCCGTCCTGCTTTACCAAGCCTACCGTTTGATGGCAGATTCACACACCCTCAATTTGGTGCGTGGGTTGGTGGTTTTTGGACTGGCACTGTATGCGGCGCAGTGGCTTGGCTTAACTACTTTTTACGCTATTCTCGAGCGAATTGCCGCGATTGGGGTCTTTGCCCTGATTGTGATTTTTCAACCCGAACTGCGAGCCGTTCTTGAACGGGTCGGCAGACCGCGCCAAACCGAGGATGCACCGCAAATGCTGGCATTAAACGAAATTACCAGAGCCGTCGAATGGTTGGCTGAACGCAAAATTGGTGCGCTGATTGCTTTGGAGCGCCAAACCCCACTGGGCGATTATGCAGGCAGTGGGATTAAACTTGATGCTGAGGTCTCGAGTGGACTGCTTGAAACCATTTTTGCCCGTAACACCCCTCTGCACGATGGCGGTGTGATTGTCCAACACGGCAGAATCCGCGCCGCTGGTTGCTTATTTCCACTGCAAAGCGACTCGAGCGGGGTACAGCGCTTATATGGTACACGTCACCGTGCTGCACTGGGATTATCACAACAAACCGATGCCTTGATTGTGGTAATTTCCGAGGAACGCGGCTCAATCCGCTTAGCCGAAGATGGTGTGCTTAGCCCAGATTTGACGGTGCTTGAATTGCGTGAACGACTCCGCAGCAGTGCCGCCCAAAAACCACGCAGCACCCGAATTGGACGCAGCTTTTTTAAGCTGACCCGCCAAAAATTAAAAGAAACGCAGGTTGGCGAGGTCGGCAATGCCAATTAAACTTCCTGCTCACTTAGAAAAAATGATTCTCGAGAATTGGCTTGCCAAACTCGGTGCATTGCTGATTGCGATTGCCTTATGGTTTGCTGCCACCAATGAACGGCGCAGCACTGCCACCAGAGGCTTAGAAATTCCCCTTGAAATTAGGGGACTAGACGAAAACCGCGTCATTCGAGATTTACCCAAAACCATTCGCTTACAAATCCAAGGCGCTCGAGGCGAACTTGAACAAATCCAAAACAGTAACCTCGAAGCCAGCATCAACATTGGCAGTCGCCCCGACGGATTCTTCTCGAGTGATGTTCGGGTAGATGCCCCCAGCAATATCAAAATCCTGAGTTACGAACCACGTCGAATCTCGGCAACCTTAAAAAGTGTGATTAGAGAAAGCATTCTGGTTAAAATAGCCCCCTTAGAAAACGCCAATCCAACCCCCTCGAGTTTTACCGTTCTCGCCATCGGCACAAGCGAACAAGTTAGCCAAGTGGTCTTTGCCCTAGGCGTGGCTGGCAATAACCAAACCGAACTGACCCCAGTGGACAGCACGGGAAAACTGGTCGAAGGTGTACGCCTCGAGCCAAGCAGCGTGGAACTGCGATAAATTAGCTTTTAATCACCTGTTCGGCTTTGTAACTCGAGCGAACCAGTGGACCCGCCACCACCTCGAGAAAACCGTATTCGAGGGC
>JANNEE010000294.1:0-1600 GCA_031388325.1 Deinococcales bacterium | reverse complement strand
AAGAGCGGCACGAGTATGGGATTTAACCTACCAATTGCTGAAACTGCAGACTAAAAAACGGCCGAGGTATTCCTCGGCCGCTTATGCTCTCAAGTACTTATTTCAAATCTTTGAAGGTCAATGATGAGCGAGTTTGGTTGTTGGTCTTCAGACGGAAAATAATTTCCTTGAGGGGGTTTTTTATGATTCGTGTACTAATCACTTTAGTGGGTTTAGCGTTTTTTACGGGCTGTTCCCCAATTTCTTTTGCTCCAGGCACACGCAGCAGTCCGCTTCCAACTTCTTTTAGTACAGTGGCAAAAATCAAAGCCAATGGAGAAACATTTGTACAAGCCATCGGTCCAGCAGGTTTGTTATCAGATGGTATTTTTACGCAACCTGGTTTGCAATTTACAAGCTTTAACGAAATCAAAGTGGGTGCGACAAGACGAATTGCAGTTAATTGGGTAGAGCAAAAAAGTATGCGCGCACCAGAGGGCTGGAAATTCGAGATCGTTTTTCAAGAAGGTGTGAGTACAATCACCTTAGCTGTACCAACTCCGACTGGTGTTTCTTATAACACAACTTTCACACTGGAAGTTATTGTTAGTGTAGAAGTTCCGACTGGAACACCTCCAGGGATGTACAACGCCATCATGATCATCAGTGAGGTAGGTAAGCCTCAAAATATGGGACCTATTTATTTTAGCTTTGAAGTGCAAAAACCAGAGTAAGACTCTCATAAATCTCTACAGCATTATGGAGATTTCTACTCGCCACTCGAGAGTACCGCCAAGAATGCCTCTTGTGGTACTTCAACAGTCCCGATGGATTTCATGCGTTTACGCCCTTTTTTCTGCTTGCTGAGGAGTTTTTTCTTACGGCTAATATCGCCACCGTAACACTTGGCAAGCACATCTTTGCGGTAGGCTTTGACGGTTGACCGAGCAATAATTTTTGCTCCAATGGCGGCTTGAATCGGAATTGGGAACATTTGCCTTGGGATGACTTCTGCCATTTTCTCGACAATTTTTCTGCCAATAAATTCGGATTTATCGCGGTGACAAATGATGGCTAAAGCATCCACGATTTCGTTGTTGACCAAAATGCCAACTTTAACCAAATCGTTTTCTTGATAGCCAATTTGTTCATAATCCATGCTGGCATAGCCTCGAGACAGGCTTTTTAGGCGGTCGTGGAAATCGTACAAAACTTCGCCAAACGGAACTTCGTAACGCAACTCAACCCGCTTACCCACATACACAAGGTCTTTCATGTTGCCGCGTTTTTCTACAAGCAACTGCATGGCGCTGCCGACATATTCTTCGGGCAGAATGACTGAAAGTTTAATATAGGGTTCTTCGATTTTTTCGATGCGGTCTGGGGTCGGTAATTGGGCGGGGTTCTGAATTTCAAAAACACTGCCATCGGTTTTGGTGACACGGTAAATCACGCTTGGGGCAGTGGCAATTAAGTCTAAGTCAAATTCGCGCTCGAGCCGTTCTTGAACCACTTCGGCATGAAGTAAGCCCAAAAAACCACAGCGAAAACCAAAGCCTAGCGCTTCTGAAGTTTCGGGTTCAAAATGCAGCGCCGCATCGTTGAGTTGTAATTTTTCGAG
>JANNEE010000285.1:0-4737 GCA_031388325.1 Deinococcales bacterium | reverse complement strand
AAAGCGCTGGCGCTGCTGGTTGAAGCGGGATTAAAGCTGCTGGTTACTCCAGTCGGCGTTCCCTCGAGACTGAGCGCCACTGAATCCGTAAAACCCCCAGTCTTATTTAAGCTAACCGCTATTGTCCCTGATTCGGTTTTTTTAACCGTGACAGTTGCACTACCCACGGTTAAACTAAAATCTGGTGTTGGGGCTGGGGCTGGGGGGCAAGCCACCAAACCAACCATCAAGAAAGCTGCGAAAAGTGTTTTGCCAATGGTACTCGAGTTGAACTGCATACAAACCTCCATAGAGAACTGCCAAGGATTCGGGGTGAGTGGCTTTTCAAACCTAAGCCAGTTGGACAGACAGTACAAGGAGGGGCGTAAATTGGGCGTAAACTCGTTTATAATGGGCTGTATGCACCTGAGAACGCTTGGCAAATTGGCTTTGGAATCCGTGGATTTTCCACGCCCCAAGCTGCTTTTGCTGCTGGCGTACTTGGCGATTGAAGGCAGTAAAGAAAAACGCCATCTGTGCGAATTGTTCTGGGCGGGTGCGTCTGACCCTGCCACCAGTTTACGAATGGCTTTGGCACAGTTTCGCAAAGTTGCTCCCGATTTGGTCGTGACCGATGAGCGTACCGTCTCCAGCAAAGTTGGTCATGACCTGACTGAGTTGCAAAGTATCATTGCCGAACACGACCCCAAGAAGCTCGAGGCGTTTTATACGGGCGAGTTTTTACAGGGGTTTGGGTTGCCTGATTGGAATAGCGAACTCGAGGAATGGGTCTACAGCACCCGTGAATTTGTGACTCGAGCGGTGCGTGGTGCGTACCTTCGGGCTGCCGAACAAGAAGCCAAGCAAGGTGCTTTTGCATTGGCGGTGCAGTGGGCAGAAAAAGCCTTTTTGTTGGGCAAAAAAGATTTGTCCCCAGAAGACCTCGAGCGCCTGTATCCGTTGCTGCTGGCGGGTGATAGTTCGTTTTGTGAGGAAGCCAAGCAGCTACTCAAAACCTTTGGTCTCGAGCCTAGCCAGACTCGAGCCGAAGCCCAAGCGCGTTTCTTTTCGGTGGCTCAATCAGTTATCAATTCCGAGGCTATTCCAAACAACTTGCCTCGAGCCAAGACTTCGTTTGTTGGGCGTGACCCAGAATTACTCGAGTTGGGGCAGTTGCTTTCCGAACCCGAAGTGCTGCTGATAACACTGTTGGGTATGGGTGGCATTGGCAAAACCCGCCTTGCTTTGCAGTTGGCACGCGAGCAGTTACAAGAACAGAATTTTGCTGATGGTGTGTACTTCGTGCCGCTCGAGTCGCTGACTGAACCCAACCAGATTTTGCTGACTTTAGCCCAAATACTCGAGATTACTGTTCAGCAAGACCCATTTGCTTCGGTTATGGCAGGCATAGGCAACCAACGATTGCTATTGGTTTTGGATAATTTCGAGCATCTGATGGACGCGGCGCTGCTGGTTTCCCAAATCCTAACCGAATGCCCTCATCTAAAAATCGTGGTCACATCACGGGAACGCCTTAACCTCGAAGAAGAACACGTTATGCCCCTGCAAGGCTTGCCTTTTTCTAACAATGTTAGCTTTGCCGAAAGCGAGTATATAGATGCGATTCGGCTTTTTGTGCAACGCGCCAAACGGGCGCGGCTCGATTTTGATTTAACCCCCCAAAATCTACCGCAAGTCCTCGAGATTTGCCGCCTTGTAGAAGGTTCACCTTTGGGCATCGAACTGGCAGCCGTCTGGTTGGGTTCGCTGTCTTTGGCAGAGATTGCCTCAGAAATCGGTCAGAACATTGGTTTGCTCGAGACCAACAGCCGTAACATTGCGGGTCGGCATCAGAGTATCGAAGCGGTTTTTGAACATTCTTGGAAGCTCTTAAAACCCAAAGAGCAACGCATTCTGGCTCAACTTTCGGTCTTTCGTGGTGGGTTTACCCGTCTGGCTGCCTTGAGTGTGGCGGATACCAATCTGGCACTGCTGTCTGGACTGGTTGGCAAATCGGTGCTGCGCCTGGCAGAACCCGAAGGACGGTACGATTTTCATCCTTTGCTGCTCGAGTACGCCAGCCAAAAATTGGTCGGGTTGGGCGAACTTCCCATCACCCGTAACCAGCACGTGCAGTATTTTCTGGGGCTGACCGAAACAAGCCGTCAGGATGGTTTGCAAACTCAAATCAAATGTTGCTCTTCCGAGTACGACAACTTGCTGGCTGCCTTGGCTTGGTCGCAAGAAAACAATCAGGCGATGCTCGGATTAAAGCTGGGTTTGCTGCTTGGTGCTTTGTGGCAATCTCAAGGCTATAGCTCTGAAGGTATCCACTGGCTCAGAACCGTGTTGTCGCACAGGGGCGCGGCAACCGCCAGTTTAGAACGGGTTGAAGCCCTGCTGGTGCTTTCACGTATCGCTTCGCTGCACAGTGAACACGTCCCTCTGGCGCTCGAGTCTGCCAAAGAAGCGCTGGAGCTTGCCCAGCGCCTTGGGGCAGAAGAACAGGTTGTTCAAGCCTTTTTGCGCTTGAGTCTAGCGGCACAAAAAGAACATCGCTGGACAGCAATGCAAGACTACGGACAGGCGGGTTTGCGCTTGGCTCGCAAACTCGAGCAGCCAAAACTGATTGCCAATGCGCTTTGGATTGTCGGTAGCAATTTAGTGATTACCACTGGCGATTATGTCAAAGGGCGTGAGTACCTCGAAGAAAGCCTGAGCCTCAATCGCCATTTTGGTTCGCGCCTCGATATTGGGCAGTCGCTCAACAATTTGGGCTTTTTGGTGTTTTTACTAGGCGACTTGCAGGCTGCTAAAGCGTATCTCGAGGAATCACTGCAAATTGCCCACGACTTACCCGACCATTACATGGCAAGCGTTGCCCAAGACAGCTTGAGCGCCGTGATGCAAGACCTTGGTGAACTCGAGACGGCACGATTCTATGTCGAACAATCGCTTGGCTACTCTTGGCAAATCAAAAACACCATGAACATTCGCAATGCGCTCGAGAACTTTGCCAGCCTTGCGGTACTGCAAGGACAGCCAAAACGTGCCAGCCAATTGTGGGGGGCAGCCGAACGATTCCAACCCGAAGACAACTCGCGCATTACCATGCTTTGGTATGAACGCAACGAGCGGTTTATTGCTATGACCAAAACCCGACTGGATAACACCAGTTTTCAAACCTACTGGAAGACTGGTAAAGTTATGAAGCTCGAGGAGGCGGTGCGTTTTGCGCTTCAAACCACAGCCTTGGTTGCGGACTGAATAGCAGTAACCAACCCGCCAGAACCTGAGCGTCGGCAGCAACCAGAACCTGTCAAACCTCGAGTCCGCAAGTAAAGACTATCCAAAATTCGGATAAAAGCGCTAAACTATTGGCATGAAAGAAGCCGAGGGTTTAGCCGAAGTTCGTGCCTTTATTGAACGCATGAAACAACACAACCTTGAAGAAGTTAAAAGTGTCCAATTTCCAATAGGTGTGGATGCCTACATGCGTGACCGTGTGCTGGCAGGCGACATTGAAACCGTCTCGTTTATGCACCGTTTAGCCTGGATGTTCGGGGTCCAAGTCGGACAAGCTGCTTCGCAAATTCAGCAACAAAGCAATACCCCAACCAAAAAACGGGTCGAAGCCTAGATTACTCGTACTTAAATGCCCTCGAGCCAATGGCAATAAAAATTGCTGCAAAACCCAGTAAAATTAGGGTGTGTGGGACTAGTTCGAGGATGCTTGACTGCTTGAGAATCACGTTCTGCATGGCGTTTAAGCCCCAGTAGGTCGGCAAGAAACGGGCAAGTTGCTGCATCCATTCGGGAGTGACTTCTAAGGGCCACCACAGTCCGCCCAGTGCCGAAAGCACATTGACACTCAGCACACTAAACGCTCCAAGTTGTGATGGGGTGCGGGTTAGTGCGGCACAAAGCGCTCCAAAGCCAGCCGAGGCAAAAGCAAAAGCAAATCCGGGCAGAATCAGGGCTGGCGGGTTGCCCCAACGCACTCCCAAGACCAGATTTGAGAAAGTGACCATGATAAAAAGCTGAATGCAAAGCACCAAAGTGTTGCCCAGTAACTTACCAAGAATCATTGTCACCCTCGAGACGGGGGCAGCAAAAAGCCGAGTCAATGTGCCAGCCGTGCGTTCACGCAAAAAAGCCAGCCCTGTCTGAGCGCCAAACAGCAGCGCAAACATCAGGGTCATACCGGGCGCGATTTGTTCAGAGCCAGCAATTTCAATGACTTTGCTGTTTTTGACTGTGACTTTTTCACTCGAGACGTTAATGATACTGGTTTCTAGTAATTCTTCGGCTCGAGCCGCCGCATTGGTGTTTGGGGCAGCCACAGCCGCAATAAATGGGGTTTGTAAACGAATCACCGCCGCTCGGATGCGTTCCATCGCATCCCAGACTCGGGTGTTGCCAGCGCTTGTGACCAATTCAAGTTTGACTGGTTTAAGTTGTTCAATGTCGGTGTCAAAACTGCTTGGTAATTTGACCCAAGCGTCGCGGTCGGCGGTGGTCACAAGGGTTTGGGCGCGTAAACCCGCGATTTCGACGGCTGCCCCAAGACGGGTCAATTCTGCTTCAAACGCCCTCGCTTTTGGGGTATCAAAGCGAGTGATTAAAATTCGCACTGGTCCAACATCGCTGCTTTGTAAAACTGACAAAATACTCGAGAAGACAATTGGCAAAATAATCAGCATTGCCAATAAATGTGGTTGTTTCCAGACGTGTCTGGCTTCGGCAATGGCAATGTGT
>JANNEE010000215.1:0-6094 GCA_031388325.1 Deinococcales bacterium | reverse complement strand
GAGTCTTTTTCGCTGTCCAGCACGACATCTCTAAAACTCGAGAGTGAGAGTTCGCCAGCTTTTAAGGCTTTAAGTTTTTCTTTTTGCATCACGCCAAAACGGTGTTCTTCGTCAATAATCAGTAGCCCAAGGTTCTTAAATGATAACTGTTCGGCAAGAAGGCGGTGTGTGCCAATCACAATGTCTATTTTGCCTTCACGCAGGTGCTTAAAAACCCCTTCGACTTCTTTATTCGGCGTGAACCGGCTCAGTCCCGCGACTATCACGGGAGTATCTGCAAAGCGCCGCCTTATTGTCTCAAGGTGCTGCTCAGCAAGAAGCGTGGTTGGCACAAGAATCGCAACTTGGCGACCATTGGCAACCACGCGGTGCGCCGCACGAACCGCAACTTCGGTTTTACCAAAACCAACATCGCCCGAAACAAGCCTGTCCATCGGCATGGCACGCTCGAGGTCTTTGTAGACATCCTTAATGGCTCTACCTTGGTCTTTGGTAAATTCAAACGGGAAGTTCTTATTAAAATCCGTATCCCATTCCATCGGGGCGGGTGGATAGGAAATACCCGAAGTGGCTTGCCTCGCTGCGTACTGAACCAGCAGCTTCTGCGCCAATTCCTCGGCATTCTTCTTGGCTTTTTCTCGAGCCTTCGCCCAATCGTTTGTGCCAAGGGTACTTAAACGCGGCGGGTCGTCGGTTGTTCCTGGGTGACGCTTCAAAAAGGGAAGCTGCTCGACAGGTAAGTAAATTCGGGCATCGTTGGCGTAACGCAAATGAATATAATCACGCATTACCCCCAACACCAGCCGCGACTCGAGACCAAGAAATTGCCCAATGCCATGCTCTGGATGAATCAAGTAATCGTTGACCGTCAGCGCCATGGTATCCGAAACCGGATTGCCACGCAGTTTTCGCATTCGCAGACTTGCCCCGCCCGTAAAGCCGTAGAGCGCGTCTTCGGTCAGCACCACCAGTTTAGATTCACGGTCAATGAACCCCGCTTCAGCAGTCCCAAGGGTCAATGTAACCTTACCCACTTGGGGTTCGGCACGCCATTCCCAAACGACTGGTACACCGCTTTCGGCATTCAAGACATTACTTTGTAAATATGCCCCAGTCCGCTCGTGTTTCAGCAGCACTTGAACACGGTAGCCCTCCTCTATCCAGTTCTTGGCATCCTCAGCAAACATTTTAAGTCTGGCACGATAAAACGCCATTGGCTCGAGCATGGATTGCTTGGTCTCGAGGGAAAGCGGTGTCGCTCCAAAACTAATCACCGCTCGGGTTTTTAAGTGCGCCCAGAGGCGCTGATTTTGCTTAACAGTTAAGTACCCTTCAAAAAATTCTGGAGAATCGAGGTAGACCCGTCCACCAATTCGCTCTAAACGGGTACTGTCCCAAGCCACTTCCGGCACATAATCGCCAAGTGGCGCGAGGCTAAAATGCTTGACTTTCTCGCCGTTTAGTTTGAGGTTCTCGAGGTCGTCGCCAAAGAATTCGGCTCGGACTTCGCGCTTGGTTTTGTCTTGCCCAGAACGGTTAATCGTAATTTCTAGCGTATCGCCCAGCACCTTAAAAAAACCATCGGTTTTGTCAAAATCGGCTTTATCAAGGTTTTCTTCGCGCTCATAGCCCAAAGCCTCGAGACGCGAAAGAAAATCATCTCGGGTATAGGCTTGCCCAACTTTTAACTCGAGCCTAAAGGCATTAGGTTCACACGGGAAATCCTCGAGTGCGGTGGCAATATCCAAGACCACATGATGCTCGAGTTCAGACCAATCGGCAATTCCGGGGTTGATACTATTTTTACGCCCCAAGACCACTAAATCCTTGTATAAGCGCATCCGTTCTGGCGTAGTTAGCAGTACGGCTTGCTCATCTCGAGCAAACAGCATGAGCCGTGCCACTTGGGGAAGCCCAGCGTATAAGCCAGTCTCGAGTGGTTGCAAAGAATCTATGGCGAGTTGGGCGCGGGCAAGCAACCGCGCAGCACCAGCAGCGACTTTGGCTGTTGGTTTGCTTTTCGGTTGTAAAACGCCCGACGACCCCGCCGCTTGTGCGGAACGTCGCGTCACGCTTGGTAGTATACCGCATCGGGGGCTTTCTGCAAGTGGCGTATTTTATAAAAACCATTTTAGGGTTTCAGTGGCTTTGGCTCGTACATCATCACTGGGGTCTTGTAGCAGTTTATTCAGCACTGCCTTGGGTGAATTGCCACTATTTGCAACTTGCCAACGCACGGTTTCGTCTGGGTCTGTTGCTAAAGTCTCGAGAACCCAAGTCGGGACAAGGGTTGTTTTTGCGTACACCAAAGCTCGGCGGACTTCTACATCGGGGTCTTTAACCAGTAATTGCAATACACCGTTACTTAACTCATCCCGCTTTGCTACGGCATACCGAACTTTCTGACTCGAGTCCGAAGCTAGAATCAGCATTTGTTTTGGCGGCAATTCATGATGCTCAGCTAAGGTCTCACGGATTTTTTCAGAAACATCAGTCACCAAAAGAAGGTGTAATTGGTCATGCCAAATAAACAGATTGGCAATTTCAAGGCGAACATCCTCACTTAGGTCTCGAGTCAAGGACAGCAGTAAAGTCTTTTCGCCACGGTTTTTAAGGTTACGAATGGTGTTAGATCGCACATAATCATCAGGGTCGGTGGCTAAAATTCGCAGTGCAGGTGTTGGCACATTTTCATTCCAAGCCACTGATGCCCGAACGTATTTGTCTGGGTCATGCGCCAATTGCTCGAGAATTGGCACTGGGCAAGTTCTTTGCCCAGCTAAATCACTACGAACCAAGAATTCAGCATCTTGGCTTAGAAACGTAAAAATAGAACTTGTACAATTGCTGTTCGCAATTACCGCCTGACGCACTTTCGCGTCAATATGCTTCGCTAGTTGCAATAATAACTTTTCATCGGCTTGATGGCTTTGGGCAACGGCTTCACAGACCGTAACTTGCTTGTGAACTGAAAGTTTCTCGAGAATTGCAAGGCTGACATTAGGATGAACCGCCACGGCTTTAAGAATCGTCCATTTTCCATGACCACTCAGGTACTCGAGGGCAGCCAAAGGCGCATTGGGATTGACTGCCACAGCGTACTGCACAGTTGGGTCTGGGATTTTTGCCAACTCGAGTAAACGAGTAGTGGCAGTTTTCTTGCTTTTGGCTTCTTTTTTAAGTGCGGCAATGTCCATGCTGTATTGTGCAACATTTGAAGCCTTCCATTTGGGGCGATTGCCAATACTTAGTTCTCGAGACTCGGCTTTATTTGATACTCACTCTGCACTAAGCCACTCGAGAAAGTATTTGTTTTAATGTGCTGCAAAATAACATCGGCACTCAAGACCCCGAAAAGTGGAATCCCTGAACCAAGCAAAACTGGCACTCGAGTGAGAACAATTCGGTTCAGTAGCCCCAACTCGAGTAGCGCCGTGATTATTTGCCCACCATCGGCATAAATGTGCTTTGTGCCTTCTGCCTCGAGCCGCCGCACCAAGTCTGGCAGGAGGTTAGCACTAAACTCGAGTTTGCCGATTAAGTGTGCTGGAATTTCGGTCAAGGTGCGGCTACAGACCACCACGCGCTTACCTTCGTATGGGTACGGCGAAAACCCCAGAATGGTTTCATAGGTTTTACGTCCCATCAGCATCGTGTCTATGCTCGAGAAGAAATCGGTATAGCCGTGGTCTTCAGTTCCGTCTTGGGGCAACCAGTCCAGAGCGCCGTCTGATCTAGCAATAAATCCATCTAAACTGGTGGCAATAAAAACCGAGATTTGCATATTTAGAATTTAGTGGCTCGAGTCCGCTTAGGCAATACGCCATTAAGCTGAGTTAAACTAAACCCATGAAACGATTCTTATTTCACCATTACTCTAGGCTCGAGTTACGCAGTACAACCAGACCTCGAGCAGTAAAATTAAGTGGCTTGCCAAACCAAAGTATTCTGCACAATTCTATGTTCAATCAAACCATGCTCTTCAAGGTCAGTTAGGTGCGCCAACACCGCCGTTTGATTCAGCACATAGCGCGTTAAATCAGTCATGGTTATCTCGAGCATGGCGCAGACTCGAGCCAAAATTTCTGGGGTTGTGCCTTTGTCCTGACAAGCAATCAGCACCGCTTGATTAGCACGTTCAAGCGCAGCCAAGTTCGCATCACAAAGCGCATTTATTTCCGTGGTCGGCTCACCATGTCCGGGCAAGATAATTTTTGCCCCACTGTTTCGCACTGTTTCTATGGCTTCTCGGGCGTTTTCAATATCCACCATAAACGAAAGCGGGTATTTCTCGAGAATGTTAGCACCAAAAACCGCATCGGCAGCAAACAGCACTTCCCCCGCCAGAACCGCAAATTGAATATGGGCATGTCCCGAAACCTCGAGCAATTCGATTTCTAGCCCAGCAATTTTGCGTTTTCCAGCTTCATTTAGCACCTTAGCTGGACTGGGCGCAGACAGTAAAAATTTATTGTGCAGTTCCTTGGGCGCTCTTGCTCCGCTCCATAAATAAATCGGCTCGAGAATCGGGTAATGCAGAATACTTTCCTCAAAAATTGGGGCGTAGACCGGAATCTCGAGGTGCTTAACCAAATACGCATTACCGCCGTAATGGTCGGCGTGACTGTGCGTGTTGACAATTGCCCTCGGCTCGAGACCCGCCGCACGGCAACTTTTGAGGATTTTCTTACCACTGTCCTCAGAATTGCCAGTGTCCACAATTAAACAGCCACCATCGCCAGTCTCGATAATCCCGCAATTGACTCCGCCCGCCGAGTAATAAATGCCTTTTGCAAGTTCCTTCATGGCTGATTCCTCAGTGTCTTAAGCCTAATTGTGTACTCGAGTCGTCTCGAGCGGCGCTTTGGGACATCCACATCCCAAAGCGGCATAAAGACACTCGATTGGTATTGTTTTTGGTTATCGCTCTCGGTATAAACAGGATGCGTCCAGAGCGTGGTTTCCCTTGGAAAATTAAAAATCAGTTCTGCACCAAGCCACTCATCTTTCCAACCAGCGCTTAAAACATTGCGGTGTTCTAGGGTTGCGCCAAGGTCGCTGACGGCTTGCCCAGCCACCATAAATTGGCGCTCATCAGAGTGCGGCGCAAGCAAGGCAAAGTTCCATAAACTGCCAAAGCGCATCACGATGTCCCAATCGCCCTTGTTATGGATTTGATATTCAATCTCGAGTAGGTTCTCTTTGGGTTTTAGGCGAATCGCTTTTTTGATTTCGACCGCCACAGGTGCGCCAGCCGGTCCGCGAACTGTGCCAAGGCGGGTCAGGGTTACGCGGTCGCGGTATTTGCCAATTTCGTACAGTCCGTCTACAAAGTCGCCCAGTTCTAAATATGTGCCATTGGCAAAGTTTTCTAAAGTGGTGGCTTCTGGCTCGAGAAAATGGTCGGTAAAGGATAACGGGTTTGAAAACGGGTCACAGAGGTTAGCAGCCACTTCTCGAGCGTCAAATTCGAGGATTCCTCCGCCTTGCGAGGCACTAAAATACAAGTTCATGGTGTGGGCTTCGGCAATCACATCGGGTGTACCGTCAAAGTCAAGGTCGCGGTAATTGATGTCTAACCAACCGTATTTTCGAGGCTCGAGGATATTTTCGGCGCGAATCAGATGGCGGTAGGCTTCAAAGCGCAAATAATTGCGGTGCGCCCCGATATGATTAAACACCGCGCTGTCTTGGGAGCGCCAGAGGTGCAAAAAGGCTTCTTCTGGAACTCGAAAAACCGCATTGAGTTTTTCGGAGGCATAACGGATTCGTTGTTGCAAATGCCCGATGCCCGTAAAGGTGTGCAGCACTTCACGCCAATTGGAATGATGGTGTGGTTTGGCGTTGGGCAAGTACACTAGTTTGTTGCGCCGACTGGCATCGAGCATGGTGGATAAGCGCATCGTTTCAAAGTGTTCTAAATGCTCTAACAGTGCCGAAAAACCCTTTAAGTGTCCGACCAAATCCTCGAGTTTAACCAGCAGTACCGTATCGCCTGTAATCAGTGGCACGGTTTCAAGTTTGGCTTCTAGCGCCCGAAAAACACGGATGCTTTTGCCCGCTTCTTCGAGCGAAAAAAGTGTGCCTTCAATTA
>JANNEE010000202.1:0-6008 GCA_031388325.1 Deinococcales bacterium | reverse complement strand
CAGCATGAATTTACGGCATTACTACCCGGATTTTGTGGCGATAGACCAAAACGGCATCCACTATTTACTCGAAACCAAAGGGGCAGAAACCTTAGAAGTCAGTTTTAAGGACGCGGCAGCTAAACTCTGGTGTGAAAATGCCACAGTTTTGTCTGGTACGCCTTGGCGTTACTTAAAAATTCCACAAAAAGCCATGAAAAACCTAAAACCAGATGCGCTCGAGGACTTAGAGGTTTTTAGAAGCTGAGGTTAAAGATGAATGTATTCAATGACGGGGCATTTTTATGACTGCTCTCGAGGTACTGGCACAGAGCTTTGTGCTTGGCTTAGGGATTGCCATGCCGGTTGGTCCAATTGGGGTGCTGGTGATTCGCCGCAGCCTGACCGAAGGGCGCAAGTTTGGTATCGCCTCGGGACTCGGCGCAGCCACCGCCGATGGGTTATACGGCTTAATTGCCACACTCGGTTTAAGTTTAATTGCTGGTTTACTGACAGGCATTCAGTTTTACACTCGCCTGATTGGTGGGGTGTTTCTGCTCTACCTTGCTTGGCAAATCTACAACACTAAACCTGCCGAAAAAGCCGCCACTGCCAAAAATTCCTCGAGTTTAATCGGGGCGTATATCAGCACCTTACTGCTGACTTTTTCCAATCCAGCCACGATTCTTTTTTTCTTTGGGGTCGTCTCGAGCCTAAAAATTTCTGGTCATGGTTGGGCGGTGGTGCTGGGGTTTTTTCTCGGCAGTGCGCTCTGGTGGATTGCTCTCAGCACGGTTGCCAGTCGCCTTGGCTCGAGAATGAACAACCAAACCCTGCGTGTGGTCAATGTGGTCTCGAGTTTGGTGATAGCTGCTTTTGCGATCTATGCGTTTATTGGTTTGTTCTAAGATGACATTTGACAACTCAAGCCTATTTAAGCGGTTGATTGGTCTCGAGTAAACCTGCTTGTTTGAAGAGTTTTTCTTTGTCCACACGGTTAATTCGTTGCCAATCCTGATTGCTAACCGCGCCATATAAGGCGAGTAACAAACTGCGCGAAGGTTGAATTGCTTTTTGTTCTATTAACGCCATATACGCTTCGAGCGCCCCAAATGCCTCGAGGTCAGCTTGGGTTTTAATCCCAATGCCATTTAATAAACGTCCACTGCGTTCGCCTAGGTTGCGTAAGCTCGAGACGGGTACACGTTCAGGGTCTTTGGATGGCTGCCAAGGTAATGGGGTCTGGTCGCCTTGGGCGTACCAGACGCAACCCAAGAAACTAAAGAGCATACACAATGAACCAATTACCCAAAAAACCCCAGCAATCAACCCATCAAAAGGCAATAAATTAAGGGCGTTTAGTAAATAATTCCAATCGTGAATTGAATTATCCCCACCAAGAAGTGGTAATAACATGGCTCGAGCATCAGCAATATAAACAGCCGTATCCAAAACGTTATACCCAACCCAAAACAAGGTGGCGAATACCGCGTATTGCTGACCAGTTCGCCAAAATTGAAAGACAAAAAGCAAGGGCATAACACACTGGGTTAAACTCCCACCAAGAATCATTAGGAATTCGGGAGCTAAGGCAAAAATAAAGTAATGCCCAGCCTCATGAATTGCCAAACTGACCCCATGCAACCACGACGACATCACTGCCTCACGGTTAAAAACCAAGTAAACACTGTACGCCCCAAGCAAAGCCGCAAAAATCAGTCGTCCGATTCCAAAGCGTTTAAGTCGCATCTCTTAACCTCGAGTTTTAAGAAGGTGTTGCATTGACTTTCGTCCAGTACATCACAATTTGCTCTAAAACCTCACGAAATTCGGTGAACTTGGCGGGCTTAACCACAAAACTGTTTGCCCCAGCATTTAATGCCCGTTCTACCTCGAGCCGCAGCTTCGAGGTACTAAACACCACCATTGGCACACAACGCCACTCGGGTTTCAAACTCAACTTCTCGAGAACCTCCAAACCACTTAAGCGCAGTAGATTGACATCTATTAACACCAAACGCGGCAATTCATCCATCCACGATCCTAAAATCTCGAGCAGTTGCTCACCGTCAGAGGCATAGGTTAAAACACAATGCGGCTCGAGAACTCGGCGAATTAAAAACGCGTGGTCTGGATTATCCTCGGCAAAGATAATATGCGGCAAAATGTTGTCGCTAGGGGAGTTCATGGGCTTAAGTCTACTATACCCTTGACCAAATGCCGTGGATACGTTAAACTCTCGCCCGTTGTCCGCTTGGATTACCCTTCGCTGGGGAATCGTCTAACGGCAGGACAACGGTCTTTGGATCCGTTAATCGTGGTTCGAATCCACGTTCCCCAGCCAAAAGCTCGAGCAGTCTGCTCGAGCTTTTTTAATCTGCCTGAAAAGAAATGGTTTGTCCGTCAACAATAGTGGTAATTATTCGCCCACGCTTTCCCCACAAGCCTCGAGCAGTCATCACTTGGCGTTTAGCTTCACGCGGGTATTCGCCATCCGCAATTAAAAACTCAATGGCTTCCTCAATGCTTAAGGCACTGTCGGCGGGATCAAAAAAAATCGGTTCTGCAATTCTTTCCTTAATCATTTCAACCAACCCCTTCTTAGTAACAGTAACTCAATTTCTTCAGTGATAAATTCAAAATCCTGTTCTGACCACTGCACAGGATACAACACTTGCCTGAAAATAGAATCAGATTGATTAGCAATATGTAAGCGCAATTCTTTATTGCCAGATGCCAAAGCGATATATTGCGCGTAAGCTCGAGCAAATAGTTCGTGCCACTCAAGTAAATACTTAATATTTTCCTGATCGATTACGCGACTTCGCTTTGCCACTAGGCTCTGAAAAACTCGAGTTTTTAAGGTTCGCATCGAAACCAAAGTCTTAAACGTCTCAGAGTTCGCAACGGCTCGCCTCCACGGTTCAAATTCGGGAGCAAAAGCACTTGGGTGTATTCCAAGGTCAGCAAAACCATAGCCCTCGAGTCCATGCCCAAGTTCATGTACCAAGTCTAAGCTGGTTGCCGACTGGTCAGCGTGTAAAAACAACCAAGCTCGGTCGGTATCGGCTTTGAAACCAGCAATCCAATTTTCACCTTCGCTACTTACATCTATTCGGACTGGTTGCCAAAAACCATCACCGTGAACTTGGTCAACAGCACTTAACGCTATTTGTAATTTTTTTTTGTACCAAATCTCGGAATCCAAAATTGGAAAGTGCGAACTAATAAGTGTGCCGTTAGGAACGTATACCTGCCCCCGAGGATTGGGGATTTTCGCGCCATTCATGAGCTTTAATCATACTCGAGCCAAGTAAAACTTTCTCGAGAACTAATTTCTGTGGTCAAATTTCACATCAGCACCTAACCAAAGGTTGTGTAAGCTCGAGCCAGCCGCTTGCAAATTCAGTTCAGCACGTGATTCACGTCAATGTGAAGAATGTAATAACATTGTAAGAAATCTATGCTAAACTCTTTTCAGTTCGAGGAAATCTTAACCACGAACCATATGCACCATCGGCTCGAGAGCGCCTATTGCTCGAGAGCAAACCAGGAGAAAGTCATGAAAAACCGTAGTGTAAAAGGCTTTACGTTGATCGAACTTTTGATTGTTATTGCAATCATTGGTATCCTCGCCGCAGTTTTAATCCCACAACTCTTGGGCGCTCGTATTGCCGCTAATAAGCGTGCAGTACAAACCCACAGCAGCACCGTTTACAAGGCTGCCTTAGCAATTCAAGGTGAGAATCCAACTTTAACAGCAGTTGATGTCGCTGCGGCAGTTGAGGCTGCTTGTGAAGTCAATGGAACTTCTGCAATCACAGTAAGCGGTGTATCTTACAAGTACGGCTGGAGTGCTGTTCCATCTCCTGTTCTTGAGGCTGGTGGTAATTGTACCGTTGCTGCAAACGGTAGCGACTTTACGGTTAATGTAACTGGTGGACCATCGGCAGATAGCGTCACCTCGCTCAATGGTCAACAACCAAGGTAATTTTATAATCCTAAAATCAAGAAACCAACTAGAGTTTTGTCTCAAGTTGGTTTTTTGGTTTAAACCAACACCCTATCTCAACGATGTCAAACCCGAGAGGAGGTGTTATGAGTCAAACTCGAGGTTTTACCCTGATAGAGTTGTTAATTGTAATTGCAATTATTGGTATATTGGCTGCGGTTTTAATTCCCCAACTGTTAGGCGCTCGAATTGCTGCCAATAAACGTGCTGTTCAATCCCATTCGGGCAATGTTTTTAAGGCAGTAGAAGCCATTCGCAGCGAGAATTCAAATTTGGATATAAATGTTATCGCAAGTACCGTTGAAGCCGTATGTCGTTCTGGAATACCAGTAACAGGAATTGTCGTATCTGGTATACTATACCGATATGGTTGGACAGGCGCTCCCAATGCTGTTTTAGAAACAGGCGGCAATTGTACAATTACAGTCAGTAATTCCGAATTTGTAGTTAGTGTTTTAGGTGGTCTTTCTGCTGGTTCTGTATCTTCGCTCAATGGCGGAATCCCAAGGTAAGTAATGAATTGCCCTAATTACCTCATCAGGCGTATTCTGATGAGGTTTTTTTAAAGGATAAAATGAACAAAGAATTACTAAGCACAAAGACTATTTTTTTAATATTTTTTATTACTTTTATAGTTTTATATCCAAATTTATACTATCCTATAATCAATCCTTTGATTTCTTGGAGTTTACCGAGAATTTCTTTATTGTTCATTGCGTTTATTTTCACTATCTTGGCATTAAAGACAATTAAAATACAAAAGAAATTACTTTTTTTTGTTGTTATAAATTTACTTTTGTCAAGTATTCAATTTCTGAATCCACTTGAAGATGAAAGAATATTCACAATTTTAGGAGTTGATGATAGATTTGATGGTAGTATCTATCAAATTTTAGTTGCCATATTTATGATTTTTTCATATTATTGCATTAAAGTCTTAAATGAAAACCTAAAAATACTCTTGTATTTTTCATTGGGGTTTGCAGGAGTCATTCAGAGCATCGTTTTAATTCATCAATATACTTGGATTCCGCTAAATCTATTTTTTACTGAAATTAACTTTAGATTTGACTTGCCAATGGGAATAACAGGGCATGCTGGTTACACAGCAGGTTTATTGATTCCTTTAATCATCCTTTCAATTTACACTACACAAAGTAAAAATTATGTACTCTCAACTTTATCCTATGTTTTTGCCCCGATTATATGTTTCGGTCTCAATCTTACACAAAATCGCTCTTCGCTTATTGCATTAAGTATTGTACTTGTTGTGTGGATTTTTATTAGTCAAAAAAACATAAAAAAAATTGGTCTTTTAGCATTTTGTATTTTGCTAATTAATTTCTCTACAAGCATCTTACCTATAAATTCTACACTAAGTAGAGATTTTACAAATCCGCAAACGCTATCCACAAGACTTGAAATATGGAACTTTTCGATGGCACTTTTACCAAAAAGCTGGGGGTTTCCTTTGTGGGGTGGCGGTACCGGAAATCTCAAACTACAAATTGCCGAGCAACTTCCTATTGAACAGTTGATGCCTTTCTATGAAAGAGAATACGGATGGCAATCAAGCAACAATATTAAGAAAATTACCTCCTTAAATGACAAAAACTCGCTTAAACGCCAACGAATGTACTTAGTGACATACAAAGATGGTGAAATTAAACCTGTTCGCTTGACCCTTGATCGCGCTCATAATTTTTTCTTAGATAAAGCCTTTTCGATTGGTTTAATTGGCGCAATTCTCTGGATGATTTTTTACATCTATCCTATTTATGCTTACTTTATGCTTAAGCCTTATCAAAAAACCTTTGAGCAACAAGCCCTAAGCATGGCACTCATCGCCATTCAGATTTACTATATATTCTGGTTTTCCGTCATGCAGGTCGAACCTATCCATGTGGTAGTGGCACTCATGGCTTGGCTTGGCATCGAACGCGCCAAAGACATTCCAGACCCACAACAAAAAAGTGCAGCGCCCCTTGAGGACACTGCACCTGCAAGCTAAAACTTA
>JANNEE010000193.1:0-2245 GCA_031388325.1 Deinococcales bacterium | reverse complement strand
GTGCTGCCTTCTGGCGATACCACGTCCCCAAAAATTGCCAGTACAGTTGCTTTAAGCAAAACCAGTGTCGAAGTGACCTTCAACGAAGCCCTTGCCCCTGCTTCGATTTCTGCTGCCCAATTTTCGTTTCCCGGTGGTGGTTTAACGGCAACAAGTGCAGTATTGTCCGCAACCAATCCAGCCAAAGTTATTGTCACAACCTCGGCACAAACAACCAACACGGCTTATGCGGTCTTGGTCAATAACAACGCCAGCCAGCCTAAAGTAACCGATGTGGCAGGTAATGCCCATATTTCTGGTGACGGTGTGTCAAGTTTCTCTGCTTCGTTTGATGGTCTCTAAAGCCTCTCGGTGTAGTTCCTCGAGCGACCCTGCGCGCATAAGCCTGTTAGGTGCTGTTTTATGAGCAAGAAGCCCATAAGGTGCATCTTTGGGTCAAGAAAGGAAGGCTTATGCGAATTTTTACCAACAATCTCCATGCGGCTCGAGTCATCCCACCTGCCCGACTTATACCAGACGAACTTGAGGCGCTGGGTATCTCAACCAAAGAAGCCGCTATTGCTTTTGGTCTAAACGACACTGAACTGACAGAACTTTTCAAAGGGACTCGGGGTATCACTCCACAAATAGCCACTGCTTTAGAGAATATGGGCAGCAGTCCAGCCAGTCTTTGGTTGCAATTACAAAACGCTTTTGAAAACCATCCAAAACGTGGTGGAAATCGAGTTGGGGCTGGACGCAAACCCGAGAATTTACAAACCAAACAAGTTCGGATTACTGCGCCACCTGAAACCATGCAGTTAATAGAGAGGTGGTTAGGTCAGCAAAGCAATGCGGCTCGAGCCTTAGCCGATTTAATTGGTACACAAGTGGAAAAGCACCAATCATGAACGGTTGGCGCAAGGGTGTTGTACTAAAACTGCTTCGAGATTGTAGCTTCGGTCATGTCAAAAGTCATGAATTGTTGAAGTAATTTAACGCATAGTCAGCGTCATCGAAACTTGCAATTGACGGACGGGTAGCAATAGTGGCATTGATGATCGCCTTAGCTGGAGTTATCTCGAGCTAAAAATGCTTGACTATTTTTTAGGGTTCTAAAACCATTACAATACCAAGATGAAAAAAAGTCTTTTAATTGGTTTGCTGGTCGGTGCGACTTTACTTCTGCCTCGAGCCGCCGCGCTTGAACTTAAAACCGAGCGCTACACCCTTAAAAATGGTTTAACTGTAATTCTGCACGAAGATACCCGCAGCCCCAATGTAACCGTCAATTTTTTAGTCAAGGTTGGTTCTAAAGACGAACTCGAACGGCGCAGTGGTTTTGCCCATTTGTTTGAACACTTAATGTTTATGGGTACAAAACGGGTCGGGGTTGGGCAGTACGATAAAATTATCGAATCGTATGGTGGCTACAACAATGCCTTTACTGCTCCAGACATGACCTTGTACTACTCAAGCGCTCCCGCCAAAGCCCTGCCAACCCTGCTTTGGCTCGAGGCAGACCGACTCGAGGCGTTGGGCGAAAACATTGACCAGAAAAAACTCGATTTACAACGGGCGGTAGTGCTGAACGAGCGCCGTCAAAGTGTCGAGAACACCCCATATGGCGAAGCAGAAGAAGCCATTAACCAATTGATTTACCCGCTTGACCACCCCTATCACCGTGGCACAATTGGTTCACCAACTGATTTGAATGCCGCAACCGTTGAGGATGTTAAGGCTTTTTTTGCCACCTATTATGTGCCGAATAACATTTCTTTGTTGGTGGCTGGAAACTTTAAGTCAAGCGAGGTCAAGCCACAAATCGAAAAATTATTTGCTGGGTTAGCCCGTAAAAACGATACTTTAAGAAAGTCCGTACCCGCTAAGGTTTCGCTTGGTACAAAGCGCGTGACCTTTGTAGACAGGGTTTCGCAACCACGGGTCAGCATGGTTTGGCGTGTGCCTAAAATCGGTTCGGATGATTTTCTTAAGCTCGATGTGGTCACAACTGCGATGCAAAACCGCATTGATGAAGTTCTGCTTGATGAAGGTGTGGCTTCGGATGCCTATGTTTATGTCCAAGGAGGCTTACTCGAGTCTCAGGTCAATTTTACGGCGTTTCCAGGCGAAGCAGTCAGTGTGGCAACTTTAGAGCAGAAAATGGATGCGGTGCTAAACGAGTTTAATAAGACTGGGATTGGTGCTGCCGAATTAAAATCGGCGGTGGCTGCTACCGAAAAAAACCTGATTGGCACAATGCAAA
>JANNEE010000171.1:0-3190 GCA_031388325.1 Deinococcales bacterium | reverse complement strand
CGCCATAGCTGCTTTTGGAAAAAAATAACTGCCCAAGCCAACCGCCACTGCTCCTGCCTCGAGATAGGCTTTTGTCTGACTGGGTTGAATTCCACCCGTGACCATGATTTTCAAATGGGGCAATGGGGCTAAAATGTCTTTGAGATACGCCACCCCACCGCTTGATTCGGCTGGAAATAACTTTAGGGCGGTTGCCCCGAGTTCTGTGGCTCGAAGCATTTCTGTGGGTGTAACCACCCCGGGGATATACAAAATTTGTTCTGCTTGGGTAAACGCCAAGATACTTTCGGACAAATGTGGACTGACCAAAAAAGTTGCTCCAGCCAGCACGGCAGCTTTGGCTTGCTCGAGACTCAGGACTGTTCCAGCCCCAAGCAGAACATTGTCTGGAAGAACGTTTTTTAGGTGTTCTATCGCCTCGGTCAGGTTCGGTGTGGTGAAGGTCAGTTCGACCACCCGCAAACCACCCGCCACCGATGCAAGACTGGCTTCTATCGCTGCTTGGCTCGAGTCGGCACGCAGTACCCCAACCACCCCAGCCGCTTTGATGGCAGCCAAAACCTTAACGGGCAAGCCAACCACCATCCACCACCAATACATGACCATTGACATAATCGGCAGCAGACGATGCCAGAAAAACGGCTGCGCCGCCCAAATCGGCAGGTGTTCCCCAACGCCCAGCCGGGATACGCTCGAGAATACTTTTGGCACGAACAGGGTCGTCGCGCAGAACTTGGGTGTTGTTGGTTTCGATATAGCCCGGAGCAATGGCATTGACTGTTACACCACGGTTTGCCCATTCGTTGGCAAGGGCTTTGGTCAGCCCAGCGATGGCGTGTTTGCTGGCGGTGTACGCGGGTACACGAATCCCACCTTGGAAGGACAGTAAACTGGCAATCGAAATAATTTTCCCCGACCCTCGAGTCAACATTTTTTGCCCTGCAGCTCGAGATAAACGCCAAGCGCTATTCAGATTTAGTTCAAGCACCGCGTTCCAATCGTCGTCCAAGAATTCTTCGGCATTGGCTCGGCGAATAATCCCAGCATTATTGACCAGAATATCCTCGCCGCCAAGCTCGGTTTCAACTTGCTCGATTAAGTCCTTCATGCTTTGCGCGTTCATTTCGGCTAAGTTGCGCTGGTACGTGGCAAAGCGCACCCCAGCTGCTGCGACCAACTGGGCGGTTTCGGTGGCTTCATGCCCCAAAGTGGTGATCGCAATGTTTGCGCCAGCTTGGGCTAAAGCCACTGCAATACCTTGTCCGATACCAACAGCCCCACCAGTTACCAAAGCGGTTTTACCTTGTAAAGAAAATAAACTCATGATTGTACACTCCAAGCTGGTTGTAGACGATGCACGCCTCGAGGTTGATACCCCAAAGCGGCGCTCAAACCCAGCACTTCTGCCAGTAAATAAGTAATTGCCAACCACATTTCTGTACCTTGTAAACTGGCTTGGTTATGGCGCTCCAAAGCAAACGAAAAACCTTGATTGGGCTGCCAGTTTTGCAGCACCCGCTCGAGTTGTTGCCCAGCCCAAAGCCGAATTTCTGCTTGTCGGTAAGTAGTTTGTAAACCACACAACCACAACGGGTGAATCACATCAAGCACATTGCAAGCGTTGCCATTGTGTACACCAAAAAACCTTGGGTCTTGGCTGTGGGCTAAAACCGTGTCTATGGTGCGCTCAGGGTGCGGCACGGGCAAGCCAAATTGGGCAAACGTACCTCGGGTCAAACGATAAAAGCCATTGACTGGCTGTAACCAACCGTCCTCACTGCGCGGTGAACCCCAAACCCCACTAAAGCGATTAGCGTGGCTGTGCAGCCAGCCAAATAAATCATGTGGCATGTGCTGGCTCGAGAAGTGCTTAAGGTTGATGTACGCGCCCGTCGCATAACAATCTATCCAATCTCCACACATCCAAGCGTCCGATTGCCAGTCTAAAGACTCGAGTTGCTTAATTAAAACATCCCCCGTCAATAGCTCTACAGCTTTAATTGGATAAAGTAACTGACTCTCTAAAAGCTCTAAAGCATAGCCAACTGCCAAAAGGTGATAGCGCGATAAATGATTGCTTAAGCGCCAAGGATTGTCGTTTGGCATGGCTTCTGCCCACGGGTCGGGGATTAAACCTGTACTGGCATCCTGAAAACCTTGTAATTTTGCGATTAAGGCTTCTTTGGGTAATAAAGCGGGGGTGTCTCCAAACAAATGACTGATTTCCACAGCATCACACCAAACCCGCACCGTTGGACGATGCTCAGGGTGTTGTAAATAAACCTTTTGCCCAGCTATTTCTGTGCTGCAACGCTCGAGAACTGCCAAGTGTTCTTGTCGGGCAGTCTGTCCGAATAACTCGAGTTTTGTGGTCAGTCCATTTGGTTTATGCGAAATTTTGCGGTTACGAATCACTCGAGCCGGATTTCCTGCCATCACCGCGTAGTCTGGTACATCTTTGGTAATGATAGCGTTGGCTGCCAGAATACAATGCGAACCAATCTTTACACCATCAAGAATCGTTACTCCACTGGCAATCCAAACATCATCACCAATACAAATGCCAAGACTGGTTTCGGGTTGCTCAAAAATTGGGGTCTCGAGGTCTGAATGCCCATGATTAAACCCAATTAAGCTGGCATTGGCAGCGATTCGCACTCCAGAACCCATTTTTATTGTGCCTCGTAGAATTGCAAATGGATTGATCGTGCAATCGTCGCCCATCACCACATCATCGGTCACATACGCCAGACCACCAATGTAGCAACGTTCTCCCATGGTTAAACGCTGCGGATAAACCCCAGCGCTTGGGGCAATATAGCAATCTGTACCAAATTCCACATTGCCAAGGGCTATCAGGGCAGCTTGGCGCTCGAGTTGCACAGAACGCTCGGTTTGCGTTGCCCAGCCTAGAAATTTCCAAGGGCAATACTCAAAAAAACCCGAAAAATTGGTATAAGCTGGGCGGTCTGGACTCATACCAATGTACCCACGGATTTTTGAATCCAAGCATGAGCAGGGTCTAATTGAACACCTTGAGTCCGAGTTTCCCCGGCTAAGAACCACAAGTAATAACTGTTGTAGCCCGGCGCAGCCGCATAGGTGTGATAGCCGTGTGGAATCGAAAGTAAACTGTCATCTTTGACAATATGGGTATTATCGTAGCCATGTTCTGGACTGTAATGACGGG
>JANNEE010000156.1:0-1955 GCA_031388325.1 Deinococcales bacterium | reverse complement strand
TTTAGCATTGCTCGAGATGAGCGTTTTGCGCTTTGCAGTAGATTTTATGGTGCAGCGTGGTTTTGAACTGATTACCGTGCCAAGTTATGCTCGAGAAGAAGCCTTTTATGCCCATGGGCAGTTTCCAAGCGCTCGAGACCAGGTGTATGCGATAAACGGCGAAGACCGCTTTTTGGCTGGCACAGCCGAGGTGCTGCTGAACAGTTTACACAGTGGTGAATTACTCGAGGAAACCGACCTGCCCAAAATGTATGTCTCGATTTCGCCCTGTTTTCGGGCTGAGGCTGGCGCGGCAGGCAAAGACACTCGCGGCTTGACTCGAGTCCATCAGTTTAATAAAGTCGAGCAGTACGTGCTTGCTCCAAGCGACAAAGCCAAGTCAGATGAGTTATTTGAAACCATGCTTGGCAACAGCCGCGCTATTCTCGAAGCCTTAGACTTGCCCTATCGTTTGCTCGAGACCAGCACAGGCGACATGGGAACGGGCAAGCACCGCATGGTGGATGTTGAAAGCTGGGTGGTTTCAGAAAACCGTTACCGCGAAACCCATTCTTGCAGTGCGCTACACGATTGGCAAGCGAGGCGTGCCAATTTGCGCTACCGAGACAGCACTGGTAAACCACGTTTTTGTTTTACACTGAACAACACGGCGCTGGCTACCCCAAGAATTCTGGTGATGCTGCTCGAGAATCACCAGAACGCTGATGGAACAGTCAGCATTCCAGCCGTGTTGCGACCGTACATGAACAAGAAAATTCTCGAGCCGAGTAAATAAAGCTCGAGAACAGGTTTTAGATTCCCATGCGTTTACGAATATCCTCGATTTTCCAACCTGTTAGATTGGCTAGGGTTTGGGCTTGTTTCTCGAGTCGCTGACCAAGTTCAGTTTTGTATTGCTTGCCAGCTTCACAACTTAAGTCACCTTTGAATGGGCGTTGCAGAATATAACGCCCTTGGTGGGTGCTTTGGTTGCTGGTTTCACGCAGCATCAAGTCGTCTTTGTGGGTCAGTTTGTTGTAGCGCAGATGCAGACGGGTAAAAAAAATCTGGTTTGATTGGCGCACCCAACCTGCTCCTGCCCGCTCGAGGTCTTCTAGGCTAGGTGGTGGGGCAGCGCACGGGTCACACCAACTTGGATTCCAAGCGTATTCAATAAAAGCAGTTTTGCCGCCTTCTCGAGTGTGGGCTTTGCTAAATAGGGCTTTGTAGAACGTACCAAATTGTTTTTCGACATACTCTGGAATTTCAAGGTTGCTAGGAATAGTAGTGGTACGGTAATTGGCGGTCTCGACTCTGCCTTTGCGGGTCAGGGCGTAGACAATCACATCTTGGCTACCTTTGGAATTCAGCATTCCAAGGCGTAGCGGCAACATAAAATCTTTACTTTCAAAACTCATTTGAATTGGGCGCAAGGTGGTAAAACCACTCGAGTTATATTTTTCCAAGTTGACTTTTGCCACAAAGAACTTCATGTTCATTTTGATGTATGGGGCAAGCGCAGCACTTGCACCTTTAGGCAGTTTATAGCCGTTTTGAACCAGCCAAGTCTCGAGTCCACTGCTTTCGGTGGCACTTAAAATCAGAATCGTGTACTCCCCGATTTCATAGGTCGCTTCGATGGTCACACCGAGCGCGTCGGCTACTTTGGGGGCTTCGGCTCGAGTGGCTTGGTTGGTTGGGGCAGTTGTAGGTTTAGTAACGGAACTTGGTTCTGGAAGGCTGCAAGGGTCTTGATCAAAATACTCAACTAAACGCGGGGCGCTATAGGCATCTAGTTTCTTAATTAAATCCGGCTCGAGAACACTGATTTCAGATTCTTTTAAGACCACAGGCACGGGTACAACCATCGCAAAGTCCTTGACACTGCCCTTAAAGTCCGAGACCATGGTGATTTTATTGCGGTTGCCATCTTTGGCATAAATAATTTGCGAGGCTTGATTAAAAAGCTCTCCATC
>JANNEE010000131.1:0-6022 GCA_031388325.1 Deinococcales bacterium | reverse complement strand
GAATCGAACTTGACCAAGCAGTTCAAACCGCCCAACACCAAGGTGTGGTGGCAGAAATCGAAGAGACCCAGTGGAGTCAGTTAGAGGATTGTTTTGAACTTGCCCAAACTCGAGGGCAAGAACTGCTGTTGGTACTGCTCGATGGTATTACCGACCCGCACAATTTTGGGGCAATCATCCGCAGCGCCGAGGTTCTTGGGGCGCATGGTGTGGTCGTCGAAGAACGCCGCAGCGCACCGTTAAGTCCGACCGTGGTTAAAGCCAGCGCAGGGGCAACAGCCCATTTGCCATTGGTGCAAATCAAAAACTTACCGCGTTTAATAGATGAGTTAAAAGAACAAAACATTTGGGTATATGGTGCAGCCGGTGAAGCCAAAAGTACGATTGCCAAACTTGATTTTAACCGCCCAATCGCCCTGGTCATCGGTTCAGAAGGCGATGGTTTACGCCGCTTGGTGCGTGAAAAATGTGATGAGCTACTAAAAATCGAAACGCGAGGTAAAGTCCAGTCCTTAAATGCCAGTGTCGCTGCCGCGATTCTGATTCACGAAATCGTTTCGAGGCGCATATGAAATGGTTTGAGCGCAGCTTTCCAAGTAACACGCCAGCTTGGATGTTTCCAAGTCTGCTCGAGCGTTTACGCGGCACACCCGCCCGACTCGAAGAACGCATTGCCAGCATTCCCAGTCAGCACCGAACTGTTAAACTCGAGAATAAATGGTCAATCCAAGAAAATCTAGGGCATCTGCTAGACCTCGAGCCGCTTTGGAGCAACCGAATAGATGATATTTTACTCGGACACGAAAAACTACGACCCACCGACCTTGCTAACCAAGCGACCGACCTAGCCAATCACAATGCCCAAGCGGTACAGGGTTTACTCGAGAAATTCCGCACTGCCCGAAGCGCTTTTGTTGCCAAACTCGAAGCCCAAGAGACAGCAGATTTTGATAAAACTGCACTTCACCCACGGTTAAATACACCCATGAGTATCTTAGATATTACGTACTTTGTCGCCGAACACGACGACCATCACCTTGGAATGATGACAAGAATTCATAAAAAACTCGAGACTTAAGATTACTTTGGTGCGTGACGTTTCTCGAGTTCACGCTGCACATCGGTCAGGGTCACACCGACTTCTGCCATAACCCACATCGTATGAAACAACAAATCGGCTGCCTCGAGGGTGAGTTCTGCTTTATCGCGGTTTTTGGCAGCAATAATCACCTCGCCAGCTTCTTCGCCAATTTTTTTGAGGATACGGTCTAAACCCTGCGCGTGGAGTTTAGAGACATAACTGCTTTCTGTTGGGTTTTCTATACGGTCTAGGATGGTGGCGTAAACCTCGGCGATAATACTGCCAAAACTCGAGATTGGCGCAGTTCCCTCGAGACTATTGTGGAAACACGAATGCTGATTTGGCTGATGACAGGCATCTCCAGTTTGTTCAACTGTGTACAGCACCGCGTCACCATCACAATCCAGTGTGACCGCCAAGACTTTTTGGGTATGACCAGATTCTTCGCCTTTGACCCAAAGTGCATTGCGTGACCTCGAGAAGTATGTGCCGCGTTTGGTTAAAAGGGTCTGCTCGAGGGCTGGACGGTTGGCGTAAGCCAGCATCAGCACCCGCCCAGAAGCGGCTTCTTGGGCGATGACGGGGACAAGACCTTGTAAATCGAAAGTAATGGACTCGAGGGAAAAGGGTGGGAGAATGTCTTTGGGCATTAGTATCTTCCTATTCTAAATCTTCAATATCCGTTTGAACATCGTCTAAGATATTAAACTCAAGTTTGCTTTGTAACACAATTTCATCCATCACTTGTTGTAATTGTCCAGCTTGAACCACAAAATCAAACGCTTCGAGTAAATTTGGTATCGTCAAAATTTCTTCAATTGCCTGCATATACGAATTTACGACAACTTCAATTTTATACTTTGTAATGGCTTGCCCCCGAATTTCCTCGAGCATCTGCATTGGTGTTTTACTCGATTTAATCACAAAAGTAATAGGGAAGCGTTGTACTTTGTCAATATCCAAAAAATACTTATGTACATCGGTGGTTTCAGTCACTTGAAAAAATCGTCCAAGTGGTCGCATTACAAAATCAATTCCCTCATCGTTGGCATTGGTACGACCTGTTTTGTAAAGCATTAAAGTTTCAGGCAGCACACTGTCTTTGCTTTTTCCGATCCAAATGTTTTCCTGACCATACTTTAATTTAAGAACGGCAAAACTAATAATTTCAAAAACTCTTGCATCCACAGTTGGTTGTAATTGCTGACGAATGAACTCTAGGGCTTGTTGGGGTTGTTGCTGCCCAAGGTCTGCAATTTGCTGACAGGTTTTTAAGAATGCTTCAAAAGCAGCTTTTTTAGTCATCACATAAGCATCAACAATCTCGAGTACAGCATTTGCAATTTGGTATTGTTTACCATCTCGGGTTTGAACACACAGTAAATCTTCCTGAATCCAATAACGCTGCAAGGCAAGGTCACGAATAATAGGTACAACCAAAAGATTCGGGTAATACTTTTTGAACTCTTCATTCAAGCGCGAATTCAGTGCATGATTTTGTAATTTTGCTCCAAAAGGCAATTCGCGTTGACGTTTTAATAAATCCGAGAAACGCGCCCCTTCATACTTAGCATATTCAGAATTTGCAACATCAAAACCCTTAGCTAAGTAATCTTCAATGATTACATACAGCGCATATAAATTCGCAAAAGACCCACGTGCTTTAGAATCACGATTTGCCGATTTAGTTTTGGTATTTAAGTACCCAAGTAAGGGGCTGTTCTCAAGAATCTCTAAGGTGTTATCCGCGAATCGAAGCTCGAGAATTTGCATAATCTGAGCGGTAAATTCGTGTTGAAGTAACTTATCCATCAAATAAACCTCGAGCCAGACGGGTATCGCCGTGCTGACCATTGGCATTTTTACGCACATAGGTTTTATCTAAGGGTTGAGCGGCTGCCTCGCTCGAGAAACCCAAGCGCCGTAAACCAGTTGCTACATAGCTTTCCTGCATTTCAATGGCAATGCTGATGCGCCCTAAGCGCTGCGCCACTGCCGAAGTGGTAAATGTACCCGCAAAAGGATCGAGAATGGTGTCACCAGCGTTACTGCTGGCTTTAATAATCCGCTCGAGAAGCGCCTCTGGTTTTTGACTTGGATGATCTTCGTATTCGGGCATTCGGTAGCGCACCCTAGGAATGTACCACGCATTACCCGGTAATTTTGTTGGGTTGTATGGGGCTGGAATGGCTTTACGATAATCAATTAAACCCCGAACCGCCCCTGTTTTAGCTTCGATTTCAATATCAGCCGCATTAAACGTGTACTGCTTAGCATCTTTAACACAATATAAAATAGGTTCGTACAAAGACCCAAAGTGCTTTTTGGCTTGTACCCCAGAACTATCGTAATGCCAAACAATCCGAGAAAGAACAGTTAAACGAGTCCGCAACCACAAATCCAAGTACGGCATGGCTTGGGTACTGGTCATGACATACAAACTGCCAGTAGGTTTGAGTTTTAACAAGCAAGTCTCGAGCCACGAATAGCACCACTGAGCATACTCAAAATCCGTTGCCCAAACATCCTTAAAATCTCCAAAAACCTTTCCAATGTTATACGGCGGGTCTGCAAAAATCAGATCAACAGATTCAGATGGTAATGTTGCCAGCACCTCGAGACAATTACCTTGGTAAATGGTGGTGTTTTGATGAATATGTTTGATTGGCATAAGAACCTCGACTTAGCTACAATCTAACGGAAACCCCTCGAGATGCCAAATACTCCTTGACCTCCCGCACCGTGTATGTTCCAAAATGAAAAACACTGGCAGCCAGCGCAGCATCGGCTTTACCAACAGTCAGCACATCATAAAAGTCCTCGAGCGTCCCCGCACCACCCGAAGCCACGATTGGCAAATCTACTTCGGCTTTAACCGCCGCGCATAACTCGAGGTCATAGCCTTTTTTTGTACCATCACCGTCTATGCTGTTCAGCACAATTTCCCCAGCCCCGAGGCTCTGCGCTCTTGCCGCCCACTCGAGCGCATCTAAGCCAGTCGGTTCACGTCCGCCTTTAATAAAGGTTTCCCAGCCCTGCCCGTTGGCACGGCGTTTTACCTGCATACTTAAGACCACACATTGGCTGCCAAAATGCTCAGATGCGGCTCGAATCAGGTCTGGATTTTTGACTGCACCTGTGTCTATGCTCACCTTGTCTGCTCCTGCTAGGGTCAGCTTACGAAAATCCTCTAAGGTGGTCACGCCGCCGCCCACCGTTAAAGGCATGAAGATACTCTCGGCAACACTGGTGAGGGTTTCGTAAATCAGTCCGCGTCCGTCTGAACTGGCGGTAATGTCGTAGAAGACCAGTTCATCCGCCGATTGCGCGTCATAACGCCTGCATAACTCGAGCGGGTCGCCAACCTCGCGGACATTTTGGTACTGCACACCCCGAGTGACTTTTCCTTGGTCAATGTCGAGGCAGGGGATGATACGTTTATAAATCACGAGGCAATTCTAACAAGTCAATACGGTAAATTGCCTATCTGCTAAAAGCTAATTTTAGAGTATAATTCTGCTCAGCATGAAACCAGATTCTAAGACACATCTACCCATGACCAAACTCGAGTATCCTAAACGCCAGATGTTTACCTCCAGTTCACAGTCTGGTCGCTACTCGGCTCGCGCCTTGAATGTGGGCGGTGGAGTGGTTGACTTGACCGCAGGGCTAAGGGCTGCCGCCGAGGACATTGTGGCTCGAGTCCCAGAACTTGGACATATAGACCTTGAACGGGTGCATTTTGCGGTCTTTTACTCGAGACACGCCAAACGAATCCTGACTTTTGCCCGTTGCTACCCTCTGCCAAGCGGAACTCGGAAACGTGGACGTTACACTTACCGACTCGAGACAGTCAACACCGAGTACGGTAAAAAAGCCCGTTATATTGTTGCCTTTGCTTGGGAGCGTTTCTGGGGATTAAGCCCCCGAGACCGCCTCGAGACGCTTGTCCACGAACTGTTTCATATCTCTCCAGCCTTTGATGGCACTTTAAGGCAATTTGGCGATAAGGTTCACGGCAGGGGGCTTGAATGGTTTGACACCATCGTTTATGCCCTGTCCGAACTCTATTTACCGCACGGCACGGAACTCGAGCATCAAGCGTTAAGCCTGGAATTAAAACCCGGACTTGAAGTGACTTTTAATAAACTCAAACCCCCACGCTGGTTGGCAGAGCAGTAAAGGGCTATGGGCTATGAGTCTTGAGCTTTGAGGGTTTTGCCTTTTCCCCCTTTTCCCCTTAGACTGCTCTTATGAAGCACTCTTTTAAGGTGGCGACGGCATTCTGCGCGGTTTTACTTCTGCTTATGGCAGCAACTTTAGCCCAGACAACGACTTACCCAATGGTGGTTAAGCATGATGGGGGCGAAGCCAAAATAGCCCAACGCCCACAAAAGATTGTGGTCTTGGGTGCGATTTCGCTCGAGGTGGCTTTGGCTTTGGGGTTACAACCAGTTGGTTATGGCAGCACCCCGCCGTATGTGCCAGAAAATGCCGAGCTTGGTAAGCCCATCGAGAGTATTCCCGCTTATGCCAAACAGATTAAAACCATGCCCGTCTTGGTTGGTTCTTCGAGTAATCCTTCGCTTGAAGTCATCAAAGCCCTTGGTGCAGACTTAATCATCTCAGATGCCCGTTTTACCGAACTAAACACCAAATTAGATGACCTTGCTCCAACTCTTGCTTTTAATTTCTCGAGTGTCGGTTCTTCACAACGCGCCATGGATGCCCTTGGACTGGCGACAGGGCGTTCGGCTCGAGTGGCGGAAGTCAAACGCAACTTGGAGCGCACCGTGGCAATCAACAAAGCCTTATTGCAAGATGTGGTGACAAAAGGCAAACGCATGAACATTTTTTTTGTGACCACCGATTCGGTCTTTCGGGGTGGTGTGGCATCCGACACAGGGCGGCAAATGACCTCTTTGGGATTTGAAGTGGTTG
>JANNEE010000126.1:0-3025 GCA_031388325.1 Deinococcales bacterium | reverse complement strand
AGCTTAAAAGCTGGAATTGCTAAACTCGAAGTCAACACAACCAAAATTGCCGCCGACCTTGAAAACGAATGGATGCTCTTAGCCGAACCAATTCAAACGGTCATGCGAAAATACAATGTGCCAAATGGGTATGAGCGTATGAAAGACCTGACCCGAGGTGCAAATGTGGATGCCGTAACGATGCACGCTTTTATCTCGAGCCTCGAAATTCCAGAGACCGACAAAAAGCGTCTGCTCGAGATGCGCCCAAGTTCGTATGTGGGTTTAGCGGCTGAATTGGTCTCGGAAATTGGCTAGACTAAGGTTAAGAGGTGAAGCATGAAAACCATGACCATAGACGAATTTGAAAAAGAAGTGCAGGAGTTGTTGGTTTCCCTAAAAAATGGCAAGCGTCAACGGGTGCAACTGGACATTCAAATTGTACAAACCAAGCCAAAGGCTAAAGGCTGGTCTCCCGAAATGCGAGAATTCCTTAGCAATCCCAATCCGAATTGGCATCTCGAGCCTGATTTTTTGCCTCCAAAAGAAATGGATGAGTATTACGACCCTTTTGCTGATAAAGAGGACTTTGAATGAAGTATTTGCTTGATACTGACACCATCAGTTACTACACCAAAGCGCATCCAATTGTTACTGCAAAGCTCGATCTCATGTCTGGGGATGATATTTGCATCAGTGTTGTCAGTACGATGGAAGTTGAATATGGTTTTGCAATCAATCCAGTTGCGCGACAACGGTACGATGGTGCTTTTCAAAGGTTACTTCATGAGGCTTACTTAATCGAATTCTCGAGTGTGGATGCCTTATTCACAGCAAAAATTCGTGCCGAATTACACCCTCAGCAATTAGGGCGCTACGACGCTTTGCTGGCAGGAGTAGCCATTGCGAGAGACTTGATTTTGGTGACCAACAACACCAAGCACTTTTCTCGGATTCGTGGATTAAAACTCGAGAATTGGACACAAATGTGAAGCCCAGAATCATTGTGCTGATTTCTGGGTCTGGCACAAACCTTCAAGCCCTGATTGATGCCACCCAAAACGGCGTACTCGAGGCGGAAATAGCGCTGGTTGTCTCAAATCGCAAAGCCGCATTTGGTCTCGAGCGAGCCAAAAACGCTGGTATTCTGACGTTGTATTTTCCTCTTAAACCCTACAAAGATGCTGGCAAATCTCGAGAAGATTTTGACACCGATTTAGCCAAAATTCTCGAGCAACACAACCCGGATTTAATTGTCCTAGCAGGTTGGATGCACATTGATTCAGGCGCGTTATGCAAGACTTTTCTTGGGCGAATTATTAACTTACACCCTGCTCTACCAAACGAATTTGCTGGCGCTCATGCGATTGAAGGTGCTTTTGCGGCGTGGCAACGCGGTGAAATCTCGAGGTCGGGCTGCATGGTGCATCATGTGATTCCAGAATTGGACACAGGGGAAGCGATTTTAACTCGAGAAGTACCGTTTATGGCTGGCGATACTTTAGAGACTTTTGCGGCTCGAGTGCATGAAGCCGAACACGAGATTATTGTTGAAGCCACCAAGAAAATTTTAGCTATCTAATCAATGATGTCCAGCGAGTCATCCATTGGAGGAAAAATGTCAACATACCGAATTGAAATCCGCAACCGTAACAATCTCGAGGTCAACTGCTCGAGACTGTATTTTGTTAAAGCTCCAAGCCTCGAGCAGCAAGCAGTCGAACGCCTCTGCCGTGAAGTCTTATGCGACCCTGTGACCGAATCATTTGTCGTGCAAACCGTAGGAGCGAGGCATGCCCCACCCCACCCCACCCCATCTTTTTTTGAACTGACCCTCCAAGCAGGCGTAACCGATTCAGCCGCCGATAGCCTACTCGAGGCGGCAAAAATTCTAGGCATCTCGCTCGAAGCGGCTGCGACTGGTGAGCGCTTTGAATATGCCCAAGAACTTACACTCGAGCAATTAAAAATTCTAGCTCATGAACGCGCCAATGAAGTCATCGAGCGCTTCACCTTAAACCAAGAAATCACTCCGCCATTTGTTGAACACGCGAACCTTTCCAGTGCCGAAGTCGAGTACACCGAATTGCGTGGCGCAACCGATGCCCGTCTGCTCGAGGTATCCAAAGAACGCCGCCTAGCACTGGATTTACTCGAGATGCAAGCTGTCAAAGCCTATTATGAAAAAGAAAACCGCATGTCGGCAGATGTCGAACTCGAGATGATTGCCCAAACATGGTCAGAGCATTGTGTCCACAAAACTTTTCGGGCGCGAATCGAAACCAACACGGGCGAAGTGGTCAACGGTTTACTCAAGACCTTTATCGCCAAAGCCACCAAGGACTTAAATAAATCATGGGTGCGCTCGGCATTTGTGGATAACGCTGGAATTATCGAATTTGATGAAGATTTTGATGTGGCAATCAAAGTTGAAACCCATAATCATCCCAGCGCCCTCGAGCCGTTTGGCGGAGCAAATACCGGTGTTGGTGGTGTGATTCGTGATGTGCTGGCATTGGGCGCAAAACCGATTGCAAACATGGATGTGTTGTGCTTTGGGATTCTCGAGCAGGAAACAGTGCCGGACGGTGTGCTGCACCCTAAACGTGTTCAAGAAGGTGTGGTGCGAGGCATCGAAGACTACGGCAATAAAATGGGTATTCCTACGGTCAATGGTGCAGTGTTGTACCACAAGGGCTACACTGCCAATCCGCTTGTCTACTGCGGTTGCGTTGGTATCCTTCCAGCTTCAAAGACCAATGCCAAGCCGCTTGAGGCAAAAGTAGGGGATTTGATTATCGCCATCGGTGGGCGAACTGGGCGCGATGGTCTGCGAGGTGCAACTTTCTCGAGTTTAGAGATGGACACCAGCACTGCCGAAATTGCCAGCACCAGTGTACAAATTGGGCAGCCAATCACCGAGAAACAAACCCAAGAAGTCTTGCTTCGGGCTAAAGCCGAAGGGTTGTACACCGCCATGACCGATTGCGGCGCGGGTGGATTCTCGAGCGCCGTTGGAGAAATGGGCAAAGACTTAGGCGCGTAT
>JANNEE010000097.1:0-14062 GCA_031388325.1 Deinococcales bacterium | reverse complement strand
GCGTAATTTCTTTGCAGCTTCAATCAGGGCTGGCATAATCGCATGTAAATCACCAATGATTCCATAATCAGCCACCTTAAAAATAGGCGCTTCGGCATCTTTATTGATCGCTACGATGTTCTTGGATTTCCCCATACCCGATAAGTGCTGCACTGCCCCAGAGACACCCACGGCAATGTAGGCATTTGGCTGTACCGTTTTACCAGTCTGCCCGACTTGTTCGCCATAAGGTCGCCACCCTGCGTCCACGGCGGCTCGAGTAGCACCAACCCCCGCCCCTAGAACATCGGCAAGACTTTCGATTAAAGCAAAGTTCTCTGGTGAACCCAGTCCACGCCCACCCGTTACCACCAGACTGGCTTCGGTTAAGGCGACTCGAGACGTTTTTTCGACGGTGCGCCCCAAGACGGTGACTCCACTGGCATTTAGCTCAAGTTCAACCTCAAAAATTTCGCCAGTCTTGCTGTTTAGCTCAGCCACCACTTGGGTGTTGGGTTTAACGCTGCACACCACAATCGGAGCAACTGCCTCGAGGGTTTCTGTGACCCTTGCAAGATACGCATAGTGCTGAATTTGTAAGCCCCCCTCAATACTGCTGAGTACAGTTGCATCCTCGAGATACGGAGCATCTAAGCGCACAGCAACCCGAGGCGCGATTTCACGTCCGCCTCGAGAACCCGCCATCAGTACCAAAGTCGCTTCGGCTTGTTCGCTCAGGTCGCTGACGGCTTGCGCTAAATTTTTTGCACCCGCCAGCAATGCGTCTTCGCAAACCAGCACTTGACTGGCGTACTGGGCGGCTTGGAGTGCCACATTTCCAGCCCCAGTTCCAAGCAGTACGGCTGTTACACTACTCCCGAGTCGTTGGGCAGCCCCTAGAATCTCAAGCGCACTTTTTTTAAGTTTTGTATCAAATTCGCAAACAACCAGAATCATATCGGTCTCCTTGTTAGCTTCTAGTCTTTAGCTAATAACTAGCAGCTACTAGCTCTAAATCACTTTGGCTTCTTCATGCAGCAACCTAATCAATTCATTTGCCGCCGCTACGGGGTCTTTGCCATCGAGCAATTTATTTAAGCGTGGGCGTTCTTGAATTTCTTGGGAAACAATTCGCACTTTGCTGTTGGTAATGCCGTACTGCTCGGGGGTGGTTTTGCGAATTTCTTTTTTCTTGGCTTTCATGATGTTCGGTAAAGTCGGGTAGCGCGGTTCGTTCAGTCCTTGTTGGGTGGTGATAATCGCGGGCAGTGCCAGTTCAAGGCTTTCTTTGCCATCGTCGGTGTCATGGGTGGCTTTGGCGATACCACTGTCTAGGCTGAGTTCGGTTGTCCAAGTAACTTGATTCCACCCCAAGGCTTCGGCTAAGGCTGCACCAAGGGCTTGCGAGTCGGTATCGGCGTGTTGCCCACCAACAAAAACCAAGTCTGGGGCTTCCTCGAGAACCACGGCTTTGAGGATTTGGGCTTGTGAAACCACATCAAGCAGCAAATCTGTTTCGATATGCACGGCACGCTCGAGTCCCATGGCGAGACTGCGGCGAATCGCATCTTCAAAACGGGTATTGCCAAGGGCGACCGCAACCGTATTTGCGCCGCCTTCGTTGATACGAAGAGCCTGTTCGACCCCGTATTCATCCATGCCGTCGAGCGCCATGGTTGCCCCGTCTAAGTCAACTTTGCCTAAAGCGGCTTTGACTTTGGCTTCTGCGTCTGGAACTTGTCTGATTAAGCAAAGAATTTTCATTCTGTCTCTCCTTTTGGGACTATATTTATACTCGGTCTAAAAATAATACAAATAAAACCACCTCGAAATTGTCCCACAAAAAATTCGCAGTGTCTTTTCACAGTGTACTCGAGACCAAAGAACTATTGAAAAAACAAAAAGGTGAAGTCAACAACCTTCACCTTTTTGCCTCTTCTTGACCATAAACACGCACCTGACAGGCATGGTCGCCTCTTGAACCCATACACGCACCTGACGGGTGGGTTCGCTTTAACCTTATGCTTTTATCGTGGGATTTGTAATTTCTGACCAACTTTAATTAAATCTGGGTTACTGACACCACTGGCTTTGGCAATATCATCAATGTGGTCTAAGTCACCAAAGTATTTCTGGGAAATGGCACTTAAAGTATCACCCGGTTTAACAATGTGGTATTCATCTGGCAAATTAACATAAGCTGGCTTCTTGGCTTCTTCGGCTTTAACGGCTTCAACGGCTTTTGCTTTGGCGTTCTCAACAATCTCGAGTTCATCGGACATGACACGGTTTGCACCGTTCTCTTGGGCAAGTTTAACTGCCAAGTTAAATTCGTGTTGTGAATCTACTGCTCCACGCAAGACCACACCGTCACCGCTTTGCAGTACAGCAATCGGGTTGTTGTTCAGTTCGGGGTCGGCTTGGAAGGCAGCAAAGACATTCTTTGCCAGCGCATTGCGCTCAAGGGCTTCTTGAATTGTGGCTTCGTCCACGCTTTCAATTGCACTGGCTTGGGCTTCAGCCGCCGCCAAAACAGTGACATTAGAAACATCCACACTCTTGATGCCGTTAATACCAATGGGCAGTTTGGAAAGCAAATTTTTCATTGAATCATTTGCCACTACTCCGTTCCAGTAAACCATCCCGCCACGCTCTGTGAAGGTGATGGATTGATTGGCTAAGAAAGGAAATTTCTTCATTTCATCTTTGATGCTGTCAGTTGCGCTTTTACCAAATGGCCACATAATGTTCCTCCTGAAGGTTTATTACCATTACACTATAGCGCTTTTTGTCAGCTTTTCACCATCAACTTTGGGTTAGGTAAAATCCCCCTCGAGACTCGAGAGGGATTTTTCAAACAATTGGCTCAACCCATTTTAATAAACATTTGTGGTTCGACTCCAACCATTCGTGCCATCAACCAAACCTGACCTTTATGGTGTGCTTCGTGCTGAATCATAAAATCCACCAAGGAAGCCACGGGCATTTCACGCCCGCCAAAGGCTGGTACAACCACTTGGAATGCCTCGTCGGGCATTGCTCCAAGCATGGCTTGGGTGTCGGTTAGGGTAGATTTCAGACGTTCAATCGCCCCCGAGAAATCGGCGCTTGGTTCGATTGGGTCTGGTTTCACACCCTGCATCATTTTGCCCATGCGAATACTCGAGCCAGACAAATGATCGGCGAGTCTAGTAAAGGTCATACCACTTTCCCAAGCCTTAAAATCGCTATGTTCGGCTGGAATCTTCTCGAGAAGTTCAATCAGGGCGGCGCGGTGCATGGTGAAACTGCGGGCAAAATTTTTTCCAGTCATAGGATTTTATTCTACTTGTTTTCTCAAAGACACACGCCCTGTGATTCTCGAGTAGAGTAGCCTTGTGTTTGAACGAATTACTCCGTTGGAAGCCGATGCCCGTCTTAAGTCTGGGGCTGTGTTGATAGATGTCCGCGAACAAGACGAATGGGACGCGGTGCATGTGCCGAATGCGACTTTAATTCCTTTATCCGAATTTCAGACTCGGTATACCGAAATGCCCAAAGAAAAAGTGATTGTGCTGATTTGCGCTTGTGGTGGTCGCAGCGCCCAAGCCGCCCAATTTGCTGCCCAGAACGGCTATACCGTGGTTAATCTCGAGGGTGGGATTAAGGCATGGATAGCGGATGGTTTACCCGTAGAATAGGAGAAATATGACAGAGGCAATTGCAGAACCAAGTGTTTTACCAGCAATGCAAGTTTTACCGACCGAAGAACAAATTCTCGAGGCAATGAAAGTCGTTAAAGACCCTGAAATCCCAGTCAATGTGGTGGATTTGGGTTTGGTCTATAGGGTTGTTGTTTCTGATTCTGGTTTGGTGGATGTTGAAATGACCTTAACCAGCGTAGGTTGCCCAGTACAGGACATGATTCGCGCCGATGTTGAACTAGCCCTGATGCGACTTGAAGGGGTCGAGGCTGTAACCGTGGATTTTGTCTGGACTCCGCCGTGGACACCAAGCAAAATGTCCGAGGATGGTAAACGCCAAATGCGAATGTTTGGGTTTAACATGTAGATGTACACAAAAAACCACTCTTATGAGTGGTTTTTTTACATTCTAAACTTTATAAAATATCGTCACGGATACAGGCTTTGAAATGCCCCGGAGCAACTTCTTTTAATTCTGGGACGGTGTGTTCGCATTCAGTAATCTTGTAACGGCAACGGGTACGAAAAACACAACCACTTGGCGGGTTAATCGGACTCGGAATATCGCCCTCGAGAATAATCCGTTCGCGTTTAATGGTTGGGTCAGGGATTGGCGCAGCGCTTAATAAGGCTTCGGTATATGGGTGCTTAGGATTGGTATACAACTCACGGCTTGGGGCGACCTCCATGATTTTACCAAGGTACATTACAGCTACTCGGTCACAGATGTATTCCACCACACCGAGGTCGTGGGCAATGAACAGAATAGTTAAATCAAGGTCGCGTTGCAAATCCTCGAGCAGATTGACCACTTGGGCTTGAATCGAAACATCAAGCGCTGATACTGGCTCGTCCGCCACAATAAACTTGGGGTCTACCGCCAAAGCGCGAGCAATACCAATACGTTGACGTTGACCACCACTAAATTCGTGAGGGTAACGGCGCATATGGTCTGGGCTTAGCCCCACACGGCGCAGCAGGTCGGCTACACGGTCAACTCGAGCTTGTCCTTTAGCCAAGTTATGAATCAGCAGTGCTTCGCCGATGATGTCACCGACGGTCATGCGTGGGTTAAGGCTGGCAAACGGGTCTTGGAAAATAATCTGCATTTGTTTGCGGTACTCACGCATTTCGGTTTTGGAGAGCTTCACCACGTCTACGCCATTGAATTTGACTTCGCCCGAAGTTGGTTCAATTAAGCGCAACAAAGCGCGTCCGGCTGTGGTTTTACCCGAGCCAGACTCACCGACCAAACCAAGCACTTCGCCTTTGGCAATCTTAAAGCTGATGTCGCTAACAGCTTTGACGTTTGCTACGACCCTCGAGAGTAAACCGCCGCGAATTGGGAAGTATTTGACCAAGTTATTGACCTCGAGAAGCGGCATTTCTTGGGTGGCGCTGGGAGGATTTTTTTCTAATACTGGTGCAGTCATCTTAAAGCTCCTTCCAACGGATACAGCGACTCATGTGTCCGGTACCGGTGTCTTCTAAAGCAGGAATGGCTTCTTTGCAAGCATCTATGGCAAATTTACAGCGCGGATGAAAAGCACAACCACTGGGTAAGTACAAGGGGTTTGGTACATTGCCCGGAATCGCCTCAAGCCGCTTTTGATCCAAAATTGCATGGTCTACCCTTGGGATACTATGCAATAAACCCATGGTGTAGGGGTGCTTAGGGCGTTTGAAAATCTCGACCACATCGCCTTCTTCGACCACCCGTCCACCGTACATCACCACCACACGGTCTGCCATTTCTGCCACCACCCCAAGATTATGGGTGATGAACAAAATACTCATGCCGATTTCGCGTTGTAATTTACGCATCAAATCAAGAATCTGGGCTTGAATAGTGACATCTAAAGCCGTGGTTGGCTCATCAGCAATTAAAAGCGCAGGGTTACAACTTAATGCCATGGCAATCATCACCCGTTGGCGCATACCACCCGACATCTGATGCGGATAATTGGTCACCCGACGACGCGGCTCTGGGATACCGACCAACTCGAGCATGGTAATTGCCACTTCCATGGCTTCTTTTTTGGTTTTGCCTTGGTGCAAGACCACAGCCTCAGCAATCTGGTCGCCAACCGTGTAGACAGGGTTTAAGCTGGTCATTGGTTCTTGGAAAATCATCGAGACTTCATTGCCACGAATTTTTCGCATCTCGGCTTCGGAAACTTTGGTTAAGTCTTTGGCTACCCCATCCCGACCACGAAAAATCACAGTGCCATCCACAATTTTACCCGGAGGGCTAGGAATAAGGCGCATGATGCTCAGGCTCGTGACGCTTTTACCACTGCCAGACTCACCAACCACCGCCAAGGTCTCGCCTTTTTGAATATGGAACGTTACACCGTCAACACTTTTAACAGTGCCTTCGTCGGTGTAGAAATAGGTCTTGAGGTTGTTGACCTCGACCAATGTTTCGCTACTGGAAATATGTGCCATAGATAGAGTCCTCCAAAAAGAATGTAGCGATTATAACATGATGGGTGCTTGTTATTGGCGCTTGTGCAATCGGCTTTATTGGCGTTTGCGTGGGTCAAGTGCGTCACGTAGACCGTCACCTAAGAACTGCCAGCACAAAACTGCAAGCACAATAAAAAAGCCCGGAATTAAGACCCAAGGGCGGTCTGTAATACTCGAGAACGAACCTTCTTGGGCTTGGGCAATTAACGAACCCCAACTCGAGAGTGGTTCGCGGATACCACGTCCCAAGAACGATAAACCAGATTCCGCTAAAATTGCTCCTGGAATACCAAGCGACAATCCAACAATTAAAAGCGAAAATGTAACTGGCAGCATATGCACACCAATAATCCTAGACTCTTTTGCACCTAACCCTGTGGCAGCTTGAACCATATCTGATTCTCGCAAAGCACTGGTCTGCGAGCGGATTGTTCGGGCTATACCACCCCAACTGACTGCCCCAAGAAAAAAGATGATGCCGTAAAAAACCAAAAGTGGGTCTAAACTTTGCGGCAAAAGAGCGGTCATGGTCAGCAATAAAAAAAGCTGAGGAATCGCCCCAACAATCTCGACTGCACGCATCACAGCATTGTCAACCCAACCGCCGTAATAACCAGCCAAGCCACCAAAAACCAAACCAAGAATGGTTGAAAGTGTCACGGCAAAAATGCCGATGGTCAAAGAAATCCCAGACCCATACCAAAGCCGTGTGAATAAATCACGCCCATACAAATCTGCACCAAGCAAAAAGATATTGCACGGTTGCTCTACGCCAAATAAACGCATCGTCATCGGGATGATAAAAAACAACTTGTAGGGTTGGTCTGGACGGTTATGAAAAAACTTGACTGGGCATTTGATGGTTTTATCTTCGCTAAAAACCTGTTGAAAAGACACAGGATCGTTAATACGCTTACTGGCATAAACAAAAGGTGCAGTCAGCCCACCGTTTTCATCGAAAAAACGCACAAAAACGGGTGGCTGGAACTTAGTAATATTGGTAGTGCTGTATTCACTTAAACCGTAAGGGCTAATAAATGGTGCAAAAATAGCTCCAACATATAAAGCCCCTAAAATAATCGCCCCAAAAACCGCAAATTGGTGCTTACGGAATTGCTCCCAAACCACCTGAGAACGCGACTTAGAACTCGAGGACATTCCTTGCACTGCATCAATGCTGACAGAAGTTGCACTCATCAGAAATACCGAATCCTTGGGTCAACGGCGGCGAGTAAAAAATCCGAAGTTAAGTTGCCGATTACTAGCAACACCAGCGAAACCGCGCCAATGCTGAGGTTGACATAAATATCTTGGGAATTAAGCGCATCTAAAAAAACTGGGGTTAAGCCGGGCCAATTAAAAACAACTTCGATAAAACCAGCCCCCGATAAAATAGCTGGCAACAAACTGCCAATGCCAGCGATAAAAGGAGTCAGGGCATTTCGCAGGGTGTGCTTATAAATCACGGCGCGTTCGGGCAAACCTTTGGCTCGAGCCGTCCGCACAAAATCTTGACTCAAAAACTCGAGCATCTGGGCGCGAAAAGTACGCGAAAGACCCGCAATATCACCAATTAAAAGCGCTAACATTGGGGCGAGGGCGTGCCAGGCAATATCGAGAATACGCCCGATAAAGCTCATGCTGTCGTGGTTCTCTGAAGTCATTCCACCGACCGGCAAGAGCAATGTACCCGTTTGCAACTTAAACGTGACCAGCGCGAAAATAATTAAAAGCGCCAAAAAAAACGATGGGAAACCGATAAAGAAGTAAGACACCAAACTGATGACCTTATCACCCAATGAATACTGTCGTACTGCGCCATAAATACCAATTGGTACAGCAATTAGATACAACAAAATAATTTCACCAAAAACCAATAAGGCACTATTACCAATTTTAGGGGCGATAAGTTGCCAGACAGGTACATTACTGTCGAACGAAATTCCTAAATCACCCTTCATAAAATTGAACAACCACAAGCCGTACTGCTCAGGCAAAGATTTATCCAAGCCAAACTGCCGTTCGAGCCGTTCAATCGTGGCTGGGGTGGTGCGGGTGTCAAGCCTACGGGTATCCAAAAAATCACCCGGTGCAGCTTGAATCACTAAAAATGTCAACATCGTTGCCCCAATAAAAACTGGAATTAGGTTGAGGAAGCGGCGCAAAATAAATCCGAGCATATTTTTCTCTCTTTTTTAGTAGGGATTTAGGGGCGGGAAAACTCCCGCCCCACGGATTTACAAAACTAAATTATTGTACAATCCAAGTCATTGGGATTTCTCGAGTTCCATTGATTGAATTTTGGATCGCGGCTGGGAACTCGCCACGGGTGCGGGCAGTCCAAGAAGCGTGGGTGTTTGGTGAAACCAAGTAAACCCATGCTTGATATTGCGATTCAACATCTTGAATCTGCTTGGCAATCGCAACGCGCTTACCAAAGTCAAGTTCTTGTTGACCACGCGAGAACAAGGCTGTTGCTTGGGTTTCCCAAGGCTCGAGGCACTTGCCGCTCTTGTTGAAGGCGTGAAGGTTGGTACCACAAGGCACAACATTGCTTCCCATTGGGTAGATAACGCCGCCACCGGACAAACCAAGGAGCAAGGCATCAAATTTACGGTTGTCGCCATCCTCGAGCAATTGGGCAACAAGGGTATTGAAGTCAATTGGCTTAAAGTTGACTTTTACACCAGCTAGTTTTGCACCATCGGCAAAGATTTTTGCCATTTGTTCGCGCTGAATGTTACCAGCATTGGTGGTGATGTCAAACTCGAGGACTTTGCCTTCACGGTTGACCAAGTAGCCTTCAGAATTCTTCTTGCTAAAGCCAACTTTCTCAAGCAAGCCCTTAGCAGCTTCAAGGTTGTAATCGTACTTTTTGGCTGTGCCAGAAACCCAAGCTGTGAACGGTAAGTAGACACTGGTGTAGGCGGGTTGCGCCAAGCTACCAAAGACAATATCAACCATGGCTGCACGGTTAGACAAGTGGCTCATGGCACGACGGAAGTTTGCATCACGGAAGAGTTTTTGCTTGAACGGGTCGGCTTTACGATTCCAGTTAAAAACAATCCAGCTACTCGAGGCGGCTGCACCAATATTTGGGCGCAAGACAGCTTTCAAGCCACCACCATCAATGGCTTTTTTGACTTGTGAGAGTTGGTCGGCATTGGCTGGACCAAAAACATCGAGTGAACCAGCAAGGTAGGCTGCAACCTGAGCAGCAGTATTACCGACAATCGAAACGGTGCGACCTTCAGCATAAGGCAAAGCGCCGCCAGCCGAGTCTTTATTCCATTCGCCGTAAAACTCATTACGTTCAAACGTTGCACGTTCACCAGGACGATAGGAAGCGAACTTCCAAGCGCCACTTTGCACAATCTGATTAGCTGGAGTCGAAAGTGTCCACATTGCCTTGATACCGGCTGCACCCTTACTAGCATAAACAGGGGCAAAAATATGGTTAGGGAATGGGTCGTAGGCTAAAATTTCAATCGCATCGGCTGCAACTTTAGGAAATTTGGCGCGAATTGTATCGTTATCCACTTTTTCAATGACAATTGGCTTTTCATCAATAAAAAAGCTGTCGTAACCGTTGTCACCAACATCTTCATCGGAAGTGATTTTGAAGGTTGTGATAAAGTCATCAGCAACAATTGCTTTACCATCTGACCACTTCATACCTTTACGCAGATTCATTGTCCAAACCAATTTGTCTGGTGAGACCGTATAGGATGCTGCCATGTATGGAATATAATCGCCAGTGGTTGGGTCAAACTTAAACATTCCTGCTTCGGCGGTGATGGTTTCTGGGATATTACCTGCTTCGGCGGTTGTAAACGGATTTAGGGTTTTGTAATCCGAAATCGCTGAACCACGGTATGTTCCACCACGTTTGACTTCTGCGGGCGCGTTTGTACTCCATTTTGCTGGGTAAACAAACGTCTGGGCTGCGGCGCTGCTGCCAAACGCCAATGCAGCTATTGCTACCAATGCTTTCTTCATGCCATCCTCCTAAAGGTGTAGCTGTTACCAAAAGCCTCGTCTCGAGTATTTTGGGTCTCATAGCAAATGCTTAGAGTTGTGCTAACCATCTAAACATATCAGGCAAAGTAACCAACGTCAAGCCATTTGGCTTAAGCCATTTTAACGTATATGACGCGCAAAAACGCATTTGTTGACACAGCCTTGACACAAAAAAGAGGTCTCGAGGAAATCCGAGACCTCTTTGTAATGCAGGTTCAGTGTGTTATAAACGAATTAGATTCAGTGCAATTGCCAGTAAAATAAAAGCTGCTCCGCCGTAAACGGTTAAGGTCACAAGCCCACCCGAAGCACCCCGACCGCTCATAAAGTCCGAAGCGCCGCCCCCTCCCATGGTGGAAGTTAAGCCACCTTGTTTGGGTTCTTGAAGCAGCACAAAATAGATTAAACTGGCGGCAACCAGCACAAAAATCAGTAAAAGTATCCAAAAAATAATCGTCATAAGTTCCTTTGGTGCCGAAGGGGGGACTCGAACCCCCACGGTTTCCCGTCCGATTTTGAGTCGGGTGCGTCTACCATTCCGCCACTTCGGCTATCCCGTTTGCTTGGTAGCGGCAGGAGTGTATCACCCCAAAAGCATTTCGGCAAGAGGTGCTACAATTATGTATGGCATATACTGATTTTTCACTCGAGGATTAGAAACCCATCGCTTTCAGGTACTCGAGTAACGGCGCACTACCCGTGAAAAAGGCAATCAACGCCCCAAGTGCCAGCCAAGGTCCAAACGGAATCACGCTTTCGCCGCCGCGTAGTTTGTGAATAATGCCGACCACCGCCCCAAGCAAAACCGCCACTGCCAAACCAAAAACTGCACCAGTCCAACCAATAAATGCTCCTGCGGCTGCCCAGAGTTTGACATCACCAAAACCCATGGCAGTTGGGTCAAGTTCTTCTTCTGGAATTTCAGGGCTGGTGTCTGGAATATTGCGTAATTCGAGAATCCACCAGTACAACCCTGCCAGCAATGCCACTGCGCCAGCCGCTTGTAAGGCATTGGAAACGGCTGATAACAACGTGCCGCTCGAGGCTTGAACGATAAAAGACAGCAACACCCCACCAAGGGTCAGGTAATCTGGCATCGGAAGCACTTTTTTAGCAATTAAATTGGCAAAAACCAAAACCAAACCCGCGATTAAACCCGCCACAATCCCAAACCAAGCCCCAACCAACATGGCGAGATGAATGTTGGCAAAACCTATCGGGTAATCTGGGTGACGTGGTTCTCTAAAACGCCGTAGCACCCACGAACCAAAAGCAATAATGCTCGAGATTAACCCAGCACCGATTAACGCGCCTTCAAGCGAAGTGGCAAATGTGTTGGTTAAAAGCCCAACAAGTAAGCCAATAACGATAACTGGAATGGTCAGGGAATCGGGTAACTCGAGGGTCGCAAAGTCAATTGCGCTGCCCGCCAGAAAACAAGTGAACATCACCCATAAACCCAGCACCAAAACTGGATTCTCGAGCAGCCCGACTTTCCAAGCAATCGCAAAATAACCCAGTGCGCTGACTGCTTCGATTATAGGATACCGGCTCGAGATGGGATTCTGGCAATAACGGCACTTACCTCCTAAAGCTACCCATGAAAAAATTGGCACAAGGTCAAGCACCCCAAGCCGATGCGAACAATTTGGGCAGGCTGAAGGCGGAAAGGCAATGCTTTTTTTAATCGGTATACGGTAAATAAGAACGTTGGTAAACGACCCAATCAGCGCTCCAAGTGTCGCTGCAATGATAAGAACAAAAGATTCCATTGTGGGTATCGTACCAGAAGAAGCTATGAGCCAAAAGCAGCTATGGGCTATGCGGAAAATCAAAAGCCTCATAACTCAAAAGCACATTTGCCGTTCAGGTGCGAGGTTTACAATGATGACATGAAACCTGAATGTGTTTTCCTTCCAGTTGTAGCTGTGGTTGGTGCTGGTGTTTTTGGTTACGCCCAACTTTTTTCCAGTAATGGCAATGATGTCTTGAATAGTCCAAATGGCAAAGCCTTTTTAGAAACCTTGGATGTTCTCGAGAAGAATCATTTAACCCCTGTCAACCGCGAAAAACTGCTTGAAGGGGCAATTTCGGGGATGCTGTACGCCCTAGATGATGAGTTTACTTATTATATTCCCCCTGCCGAAGCCAGCACAGGACGCGAAGACCTGCAAGGCGAATTTTTCGGCATTGGTGTCGGCATTAACCCTGCCAATAAGGACGGCACAGGGGTTCTGGTTGAAACAGTTTACCGAGGTTCACCTGCCGCCCAAGCTGGACTGCAAGCCAATGATGTTTTACTTAGTGCTAATGGTAAGGATTTAACCAAATTACCACTTGACCAAGCGGTGCGTTTAATTCGTGGACCGAACGGTTCAACGGTTAAACTCGAGATTCTACGCAACGGGGCAAGAATCACGATCACCGCAACGCGAGCCAAAATCGTTAAAGTCAATGTCGAAAGCACGATTTTAGCAGGGAATATTGGTTATTTAGCGATTTCTGATTTTGCCAATCAAAAAGTCACCGAGCAATTACAAGCCCAATTAAAAACCTTGCAAAGTAAAGGCATTAAAGCACTGGTTTTTGACCTTCGCAATAACCCCGGTGGACTGGTTTCCCAAGCCGAAGGTGTGGCAGACACCTTTCTCGAGAAGGGTGATGTTTTTATTACTCGAGGACGAGATAAAAAAGTGACCGTCGAATACAGCGCCAAGCGCCAAGGCACAGACTTTAAGTTACCCGTGGTGGTACTGGTCAATGGCTCGAGTGCCAGTGCTTCGGAAATTGTGGCGGCTGCCCTGCAAGAACTGGGACGCGCTAAAGTCGTGGGCGAAAAAACCTATGGTAAGGGTGTGGCAAACATCCCCACGCCACTTTCCAATAACGGACAAGTCAATGTGGCTTTTAAGGAATGGCTGACCCCAAAGCGCAACAGTTTATACAAACGCGGAGTAACTCCAGATGCAATAGTTGCCGATACCCGTTATGGCAATATTCTTGCTCTCGAGGGAATTGGCGCTAAACCGGGCAGCAGCATCGAAGTTAAAGTCAATGGCAAAACGATTAAATTAGTTGCCGATAAAACAGGTAAATTTGTGCATCAAGACACGCCGCCACGCAACAAAAACTCGAGTATTCAAGGGGAAGCACTTGTGACCTTGGATAATGATGCACAGCTTAAAAAAGCCCTCGAGATGCTTAAGTAAAATAGGGCGGGGCATACCCCGCCCGTTTAGGTTACACGGCTGCGTCAATCGCTTTACAAGCTGCGTCCAGTGCCTCGAGACCTAAGTCTAATTCGTCCCTTGTGGTATTTAGAGGCGGCGTGACCATCGCAATGTTGAATTTTCCAAAACTGAAGACTCCGCGTTTACGAAGCTCCAAAAAGAAGTTCTTCATGATTCCAGGTCCGTCGCCGTGCCATGCCACCAAAGGTTCTCGGGTGTCTTTGTCCTTCACAAACTCCAATGCCCAGAACGCACCGATGCCCCTTGCTTCGCCAAGGGTGTGGTACCGATTCTCGAGTTCTTTTAAGCCAGTTCGTAGCCAACCCTCGAGTTGGGCAACGTGTTCTTCGATGCCATCTTCTTGGTAGGCAGTAATCGCACCAAGTCCTGCGGCACAGCAGAGCGGATGCCCAGCGTAGGTGTGTCCGACGGGCAAGGCTTTAATGTCAAAATACTGCGCCAATCCTTCGCGCAGCAGCACCCCGCCAAGTGGAATGTAGGCACTGGTGACACCTTTGGCAAAAACAATCATGTCGGGTGTGACCCCAAGTGTATGGGCAGCAAAGGATTTACCGGTGCGCCAAAAACCAGTCATGACTTCATCAAAAATCAGCAAGATGCCGTGCCCGTCGGACACACCTACGCTGGGCATCCGCTCTGCTGTGCCGCAGGACTTGGTGC
>JANNEE010000003.1:0-5351 GCA_031388325.1 Deinococcales bacterium | reverse complement strand
CTCAAGCGCCAAACGGGTTTTGCCCATCCCACCAAAGCCAACAATACTGACCAATCGGTTCACAGGCGTTTGTAGGGTTTGAATAATCTGCTCGAGTTCAACTTCGCGTCCAATAAATTCAGTGTTCGGCACAGGAAATTTAGCTTTTGGGAAATGAATGGTTGCCGTCAAAGGATACGCCACCGTGACGACTGAGGCTTGAGACCCAGATTTAATATCCAATAAACACTGTTCAAGCAAAGCCACCAATTCATGGGCCGTTTGAATGCGGTCATCAGGATTTTTTTCTAAGCATTTCATAACCATATAGGTCAGACCATCAGGGACACCCGCACGGATTTGCTCAAGCGGGTGGGGCTGAGCCGCAATAATTTGGTGCAGCACTTCATTTATGCTATTGCCAGCAAATGGGGCAACTCGAGTCAGCATTTCATAAACCACACAAGCCCATGCCCAAAGATCGGATTGGGCGACAAATTGCCCCTTTAGCTGTTCTGGAGAAGCATAAAGTATTGTCCCAGTCATATAGTTGGTTTTTGTTAATCGGTGTGAAGGCTGCTCGAGTTTAGCCAATCCAAAATCAAGCACTTTAATCTGTTCTGTGCCGTAAGCATCCTTAGCAACAAAAATGTTGGCAGGTTTAATATCGCGGTGCAGTACCTGAAAACCATGGGCGTGTTCTAGGGCTTTAGCAATCTCGAGGGCAAATTGAATAATCGTTTTAATTTTCAGTTTGGTGTTGATAATATGAGCCGCCAGCGTTTCGCCTTGGTACAGTGCCATAACCAAAAAACTCTGTCCTGCCACTGTTTCTAATGAATGAATCATACCGACATTGGGGTGATCAAACTTAGAAACAATTTTGGCTTCTTGCAAAAACCGAGCCTGCACAGTTGGATCAATATCTGCATTTGCCAACAGTAATTTAAGAGCAACACTGCGTTCTAGCTTGGTATCCAGTGCTTCATAGACAACGCTCATTGCGCCAGTCCCGATTTTACGGATAATCTGAAAGTGTAGTACGCTCGAGCCGACCATAAGGGTATCTTAACTTAAGCATAGGGGGGTCAATCAAATACCCTAGACGACTACAGCCACCCAGTTTGGCTCAAGTAAAAACAAATTGGCAGCCTGTTCCCTGTCTGTATAGACACAAACTGCCTCGAGATGATTGGTCTCGAGACAGCGATGAAGTTCTTAAAGCGATTTTGAAAACCGAGGCGAGTACGGTTGGGGTTTCACCCAATATACCAAAAAATCAAACATGAACTATCAATTTAGAACTTATTTACATTCTGGTACAGCACTGCTCACACCTTCACAAAGAACCGCTTTACTAATCCATTTGGCATCCAAGACCACTTTAAGATTTGTCTTGGTAATCGGACTTGGTTTTAAGAAGATCGAGTTCATTTTGACCTTATTTGGACCTTTGCTAAAAATAGCACGCCCGGGAATTTTTTCGACCGCCACACCTCGAGCCAAAGCAAGAGCAACTTCACCTGCTCTTTTACCGAGCGACCGGGCATCTTTCCAAACCGAAACAGTTTGCGTTCCTCTTGCCACACGGTTCAAGGCTGCCAAATCACCATCTTGTCCAGAAACCGCCACTTTACCTGCCAAACCAACACTGGTCAGGGCTGCCACTGCGCCACCTGCCATACCATCGTTACTGGCGACCACGGCATCTATTTTATTGGCGTTGCGGGTCAGCATTTGTTCCATGATGCGCTGTGCATTTTCGGGTTTCCAACCTTCGGTAAATTGTTCACCGACCACTTTAATATCACCGCGTTTAATACTTGGGTTTAGCACCTCGAGTTGCCCGCCGTGCAGGAACACACTGTTTGGATCGCCTGGATCACCTTTAACAAAGACATAATTGCCTTTGGGTTTGACTTTCAGGACTTCTCGAGCCTGCATCCGTCCAACTTCGACATTATCAAAGGTCAGGTAAAAAACACTGGCTTCTTCGATTAACCGGTCATAAGCAATCACTGGGATTTTAGCAGCTTTGGCTTTGGCAATCGCGGGTAGAATCGCGTCTTTGTCCACCCCTAGAATGATTAAAGCATTTACTTTTTTAGAAATGAGGGTGTCAATGTCATTGAGTTGCTTTTCACTCGAGGCTTGGGCATCGGTACTGACCAGTTCTCCCCTTGCAAATGCCACCACTTGCCCCATTGCCGCTTCATCGGTGCGCCAACGTTCTTCTTGGAAATTACTCCAACTGACCCCGATAATAAGTTTATTCTGTTGGGCTTGACTGACAATCAAGCTGCTAAAGGCGGCAAAAGCACCGATTCCCAATATCTTTTTCCAATGACGCATGATAAATACCCCTTTTGAAGTGGTCTCGAGCCGAATGCCAATCTATTCAATCTTAAACAAAGAATCCATGCCTCGAGATAAGAAGGCGGTTATTTTGCAAGAATTTGATCGGCTTTTAGTATGGCAGAAAATTTTGAGATGCAGTGTGCAAATTTGGCATTGGCACACTGCATCGTTAGCATGTATGTACTGCATCATCGGCATGTACTGCATCTGTTTGTTTACGTAGCGTTTGGTACGTCTGGCATCACGCCACCAATAATCATCCCCAAAACTTGGTCTTGGGTCACATCTTTGGTGTTGACTGTACCGACAACTTTACCGTTCTTCATGACTGTACAACGGTCTGCTAAATCAAAAACATCGTGCAGGTCGTGACTGATTAAAAATATCCCGACCCCTTCGGCTTTTAGGGCAGCAATGAGTTCCGAGACCTTCGAGGTTTCTTCGGGTCCTAAAGCAGCCGTTGGTTCGTCCATAATCAGCACTTTGGCTTTGAAATAGACGGCTCTGGCAATGGCGACAGTTTGACGTTGACCACCGCTCATGTTCTGCACGGGGACACGTAAACTTGGAATTTTGACCCGTAAACGGTCAAGCACTTTACGGGCTTCGACTTCCATTTCATCTTCGGACAGTACAAACCCGTTGACTTTCTCGCGTCCTAAAAAGACATTGGCAACCGCGTCTAAGTTGTCGGCTAAAGCCAGCGTTTGGTAAATCGTTTCGACCCCGTGGCGCTGTGAATCTTGCGGACTTTTAATTTCAACATGCTTACCTTCAATTTTAATTTCACCAGAATCGGCTTGGTATGCGCCCGATAAAACTTTAATCAAGGTACTCTTACCAGCCCCGTTATGCCCGAGTAAGCCCACAACCTCACCAGGATACAAATTGACTGAGACATCATCTAAGGCTTGATTTCCGCCGAACCGCAAGGAGATGTTGTTCATTTCAATCATTGGGGTCATCATCTGCCTCCTTTACGACGGGTACTGATCACATTCCAAAGTACCGCCACCAGCAGCACAATACCCAAGTAAATCTTTTGTTGTTCGGTACGTACCCCAACTAAGCCTAAGCCGTTCTCGAGACTGGACATTAAAAGCGCTCCAAGGGCAGCCCCTAGAATTGTACCGCTTCCACCAGACAAGACCGTGCCACCAATGACTGCACCAGCAATCACGGTCAGTTCTAAGTCACGTCCGACAGTTGGTGTAGCACTGTTCAGACGGGCGGCTTGTACAGCCGCCGCAATGGCGGTCAAAAAACCCATTAAAGCAAAAATGTAGACCATCATCATTTTGACGTTAATTCCGGCTAAGTTGGCGGCTTCTGGGTTGCCGCCAATTGCAAAGATATAACGTCCAAAACGGGTAGCCCTGGTCATCCAATTTAAGTAGCCAAGCACGGCTAAAGCAATTAAAGTCGGCACTGGCATTCCACTGGCAACAGCCGGAATGTTATCTATACCCGTACCTGGAATTGGATAACTGTTCATGACAGCTGCAAAAGCCAAAATTAAAGCCACAGTTACACCAAGCACCAAGGCTTCAGACCACATTGGACGGACATCAAAACCATTTTTTTGCCGTCTGGTACGCCCAGTAATCGTTTGCCAAACCACCAGTAAACTGGCAGCAATGCCAAAAACCCAAGTCCATAATTCGCCAATCGAACCGTTAATTCCGCCACCGAGAATCTGAAAAGTCGGGTCAAGTGGGGCAATTGTAAAACTCGAGACGCTAAAAGTGCCATTCCTGAAAACCAACATTCCAGCCAGCGTGACCACAAAAGCTGGAACACCCCAGAACGCCGACAAGTAGCCGTTAAACGCGCCAATCAGTACGCCAACCGCAATCCCAACCAGCATTGCTAGTACCCACGGTAAATTAAGACCCATCGGGGCGGAGGCTTGCAGCACCGCCATAATCATGGCGGTAAAACCAAGCACACTACCGACACCAAGGTCAATTTGCCGAGCCACGATGACCAAAACCATCCCCCCGACCATAATTCCAACCACGGCAGTTTGGGCGGTGAGTGTCCATAAGTTACGTGGCGATAAAAAAATACCCCCACTCCAAATTTGAAAGCCAACCCAGACCGCAACCAATGCCAAGATCAAGGTGAGCAATTGAATATCCACACCCAGACTGGCGAGCAACGACTTGGGGCGATTTGTTTGTGCGTTCTGCATAAAAACCTCAAATTCAATTGAAACGGGCGGACACGCTGTGCGTATCCGCCCGCAGCTTTAAGTGCTTACTTACAAACTGCAACGAGAACTTTGTTTACACCTTTGCAAAGGACATCTTTAGAAATCCATTTGGCATCGAGGACAACGTTCAAGTTTTTGCGGGTAATACCGACTGGAGCAAGCAAAGTCGAGTTCATAGCGACTTTCTTTGGACCACCATTGAAGACTTTTGTGCCTTTGATGGCGCTAGGGGCTGTGCCTTTAGCCAAGGCAAGAGCAATTTCGCCAGCCGACTTACCAAGTGCGCGTGAATCTTTCCAGACCGACACGGTTTGTGTGCCAAGGGCAACGCGGTTCAAAGCACCAAGGTCGCCGTCTTGACCCGAAACTGCCACTTTGCCAGCCAATTTAACGGCTGCAAGGGCTGCAACTGCGCCACCTGCCATACCGTCGTTGCTGCTCATGACGGCATCAACTTTGTTGTTGATACGGGTCAGGATTTGTTCCATGTTACGTTGTGCATTTTCTGGCTTCCAGCCTTCGGTAGCTTGTTCGGCAACGTTCTTGATTCGTCCAGCTTTGATGGCAGCGCTAAGGACTTCGATTTGACCATTGTAAACGAAGGTGGCATTGGCATCGCCTGGGTCGCCGCGAATAAACACGTAGTTACCACTTGGGCGAACTTTTTGGACTTCACGAGCCATGATACGCCCGACTTCGACGTTATCGAAGGTCAAGTAGTAAGCATATGGGTCTTCGACCAAACGGTCATACGCCAAGACTGGGATTTTGGCAGCTTTGGCAGCTTCGATAGCTGGTC
>JANNEE010000065.1:0-2725 GCA_031388325.1 Deinococcales bacterium | reverse complement strand
CGGTGGTCAATCCGAAGAACACGAAGTTAGTTTGTCCAGCGCTAAAAGTGTACTCGAGGCACTGCCCAAAGACCGTTTTGAAGTCACACCCGTGGTTATTACCCGCGAAGGCAAGTGGCTGCCGCCGTCCGAAACGCCCCATGCACTCGAACGCGGTAGCGCCCCAAGTGGTGGCGAGATGGTACTGATGCAAGCCTCGAGTGCCGCAGGGTTTGATGCGGTTTTTCCGTTGCTGCACGGTCCAATGGGCGAGGATGGCACAATTCAGGGTTTGTTGCGTCTAGCTGGGATTCCTTTTGTTGGCTCGAGTGTTTTGTCCAGCGCGGTTTGCATGGATAAAATCATGATGAAGAATGTTCTAGCCAATTACAACATTCCGCAAGTCGGCTATGCGGCGGTCACCAAACACGAATTTTCGAGCAGCCCCGACAAAGTGCTTGAACGGCTAGGGGACTTGGGTTTTCCGATGTTTGTCAAGCCCGCTAACTTAGGCTCGAGCGTTGGCATTTCTAAAGCCAAGACTATGGATGAGTTGCGTGTGGCATTGCGTTTTGCTTTTGGCTTTGACCGCCGTGTAATTGTCGAAGCCAGCACTAAGGGCAAACCTCGAGAACTCGAAGTGGCAATTCTTGGTAATGATAACCCCCAAGCCAGTCCAGTTGGCGAACTTACTTTTGATTCCGAATTCTACGACTATGAAACAAAATACACGGCTGGACGGGCAGAAATGCACATTCCCGCCAGTGTACCTGCCGAAATTTCGGCTCGAGTTCAAGCCTTGGCACTCGAGGCGTACCAAATACTGGATTGCGCTGGGTTGGCGCGGATAGACTTTTTTTATGTGCCAGAGTCTAATGAGCTTTTCTTGAACGAATTAAATACCATTCCGGGCTTTACCAAAACCAGCATGTACCCGAAACTCTGGGAGGCTGGGGGCTTAAGTTATGCAGAATTGGTCTCCAGATTGGTCGAACTTGCCCTCGAGCAAAGGCATTAGAACTTGCCCTCGAGCAAAGGCACTAAAACCAACATCTTTTAGCGAATCTCACCTAATCGTTTGACCGCTTCAAGCAGGGCGGTTTCATCCGATGCGGCAAAACTTAGACGGGCAAATTCGCCGCTTTTTTCGGCTGGAAACCAGGCTTTGCCAACCGCAATTTGCACATTTTTACGCAGTGCATTTTGGGTAAACTCGAGGTCATCGTAGGGTAAGGGCAGCCAGATGCCAAAGCCACCTTTGGGTATTTTCGGCACAGCATAGCCGTGCTGCTCGAGAGCAGTGACCAGAACATCGCGGCGTTTTTTCAGGGTGAGGCGCAGGTCTTTTAGGTGTTTTAAGTAGCTTGGGCTGCCGATTAACTCGAGGGCAGTCAGTTGCAGCACTTGTGGAGTGAACATTTCCGAAATCGCAAGTTGGGCTTTGAGGCGCTCACTGACTGCGCCCCGAGCCACAATTGCAGCAATGCGTAAACTTGGGGCAGCCGACTTGGTGAGGCTGCGAATATAGACAATTCTGCCGTCGGTGTCGTCCAAAATCAGGGGGCGTGGTTTTGCTCCCTCGAGTGTGAAATCATGGGCGTAATCATCTTCGATTAAAAAAGCATTGTACTTGGCAGCCACGCTCAGCACCGCTTGGCGGCGTTCAGGACTGAGAATTGCCGAAGTTGGATTCTGATGCGAGGGTTGCAGATACGCCACCCTTGCGCCACTTTTGGCAAAGGCTGCCTCGAGATAATCTGGACGAATACCATCGGTATCCACGGGGACTGGAATGGTTTCTAAGCCACTTGAACGAGCCACGGCTAACGCCCCAAAGTAACTGGGGGATTCAAAAATAAGACTGCCGCCTGGTGGCACTAACGCCCGTAAACAGGTGGCAACAGCCGCCTGTCCTCCGGGCGCAATCAGGACATCGTTAAATGAAAAATCCGTGCCGAGTTCTCGAGCAAACCAAAGCCGCAAAGGTTCAATGCCGGCTGCCAAGCTGCGCGACCAGACTTCTGGGCGGCGCAGGGCGTGCAGGGCAGCTTTATTTAGCAGCCTATGAGGTTGTAAGCGCTCATCGGGGTAGCCACTGCCTAAGCCAATCACATCGGAGCGTGGGCTGCTGATTAAAATTTGGGTGTCTTCGCCCAGAGGGACTCGAGCGCCCAAAGCGAGGGCTTGCCAAGAAGCATCAAATGGCTTGTTGCTCTCTTTTGGGGCGACAAATGTTCCCGCCCCGGGTTTGGTAATGATTTTTCCGGCTTGTACCAAATGCTTTAACCCTCGAGTAACGGTAACTGGTGAAATACGATAACGCCGACTGAGGTCTCGGACACTGGGCAGTACATCATGGCTGCTCGAGAAGTCCAAATAATCGGCTTGTAAGCGTGCTAAAAAGGCTTGTTCTGCACTTATGCTTGCATTTTCTGGAGTCATAATGTTACGATTCTACATGAAGAATCAGAGTAACGCTACTGTTAAAAAGTCAGTAACACTATCCTTTCAAGGTTTGCCACTCGAGACTCAAGCGGCACTTTGGGCGTTTCTTGGGGTGCTGAGTTTTTCTTTGACCCTACCTTTGACCCGAATTGCTGCGCCGTTAATGGGTGGTTTTACAGTCGGTAGTGGACGGGCTATTTTGGCAGGATTATTAGCAGCCTTACTTTTGTATATTCGCCGTGAACATCTGCCCGAACGCCAGCATTGGCGTGGTTTGGCTTTGGTGGCGTTTGGTTGTATT
>JANNEE010000052.1:0-1505 GCA_031388325.1 Deinococcales bacterium | reverse complement strand
AATCGTGCGCGGCTTGATACGCAGCAATTCAAGAACTACTTGAACTCGTAATGATTTTTTCTGAGTGGCTTTCATGGGTTTCTCCAATGCGGTAATGACACGACAATACTCCAGACCTGTCGCCTTATCGTCGCTTTTGTTTATAAGTTGTATTTGTACTCTAATAATCTGAGTGTGTCATACTTAATTCAAATCGCGTGGTTGATGGTTAAAAAGTTGTATTCGCTCGAGTACCCATTCTTCATTTACACCCGTCATAAACACTGCAACAGCTTCGCCTTTTTCTCGTGTTTCCTGAACATCGTAATGCCATGTGCTGTTTGGGTCGAGGCTGTACACCCCACCTTTTTGCATCACACTATCTTGCCAGCCAAGCATTTCGCGTAAAGCACTCACCGCTTTTGAAATTAGTTTTTGTTTGGCTCGAGCTTCAACCTTGGTGGTGTTTGGATAAAAATCGAGGAGTAAATCACGGGCGCTACGAGACTGATGATGCTCGAGCAGTAAAACCAAGAGTTGGGCTGCCCGGCTGGTGGGGTTGATACTCAGGCGGCGTTGGTTAATACTGATTTGCAATGTCCCTCTGGCTCTGACCACAATCTGAAATTCTGTATTGCTTGGTGGTGATTCAGGTAAGCTCATATTCATGCTCATCAATAAGGCTTGAAGTTTTGCAAAACATTTAAGTTCTTCACGTCCCCAAAGACTGTTCCAACGTACTTTTTGGGCATACTCGAGCGCAAGGTTAGGATTTTGGTGTTGCCGTGCGATTTCGGCAAAGACAATCTGACGGCGTTCTTCGTCCTCACCTCCGCCTTGCCATTGCTCGAGGTCATCTAAGGCAGCTTCGATATTGCCGTTGCTAAGTCGTGCTGCCGCCAAGTCTGGATAAATGGTTAAGGGAAGGTTATTTTTCTTTTGAATTACCAAGGCTTTTTGTAAGTGCGTCAAGGCTTGGCTTGGAAAACCTTGTAAGCGGAGGGTATGACCGATGCCTCGCTGGGCTTGGATTTTATCAAAGGGTTCTTTGGAGAGTCTTAAGGCTTTTTCATAGGCAAATAGCGCCCGTTGATATTCTCCTGCGGCTCGCCATGATAAACCAAAACCTCGCCATGCTTGGGACTGGAAACTTTTGGCTTCTGGGTGTGAAGCTCGCTTCAAGAGTTGGGTATAAAAGGTTTCAGCTTCCTCGAGTTTTAATTCTTTAATACAGGACAAACCCATATTCGCCATGATTTGCGCTTGGTAATAGGCATCTTGCTCAAAAAAATCTTGGGCTGTCGCCCAGCATTCTCGAGCGGCTGCCCCTTGAAGCTCAAATTCTAAGGCTCGTCCCCATTCTATCCAGACATAGCCGCACTGACGACCTTTGGTGTGTTCAACTGCTTTGCCAAACGCCTTTTGCCAATTGGGTAAACGCATCTCAAAACTGGCTTCGGCAATCACTCGGTAGGCAAGGTCTAAGCGAATAGCTGTTTGTAAGGCAATTTGGGCTTGTTTCAGGG
>JANNEE010000042.1:0-3765 GCA_031388325.1 Deinococcales bacterium | reverse complement strand
ACACCAATTTTCATTTTACTCTCCATAAAAACAGGGCGAGGCATGCCTCGCCCCTACGGTTGACCAGATTACCAACCCCGAACAGCCATTTTTTCTTCTGGGGTTAATGCCACAACTTGAATACCAACCATCGCTTCGCCTAGGTTACGGCTGACTTGGGCAAGCATGTCTGGGTCGTTGTAATGGGTCGTGGCTTTGACAATCGCTTGGGCGCGTTTAATTGGGTCGCCGCTTTTGAAAATGCCGCTACCAACAAAAACACCATCCATACCTAGCTGCATCATCAGGGCTGCATCGGCAGGAGTGGCAATTCCACCAGCCGCAAAGTTCGGCACGGGCAGTTTGCCATTAGCCCAGACATAACGCACCAGTTCATACGGGGCTGCCATGTCTCTGGCGGCTGCCATCAGTTCGTCTTCGCGCAGACCTTGAATTTTACGAATTTCACCAACAATTAAACGGGCATGGGTGACAGCTTCAACCACATCGCCAGTCCCTGGTTCGCCTTTGGTGCGAATCATGGCTGCGCCTTCACCGATGCGCCGCAGGGCTTCGCCAAGGTTGCGGCTACCACAAACAAAAGGCACTTTAAAATCGTGTTTATTGACATGGTAAGCATTGTCGGCTGGGGTCAGGACTTCGGATTCATCAATAAAATCCACCCCAAGGCTTTGCAAAATTTGCGCCTCGACAAAATGCCCAATGCGGCACTTTGCCATGACGGGAATTGTAACCGCTTCGATAATCCCAACAATCATGTCAGGGTCAGACATCCGCGCCACCCCACCATCACGGCGAATATCGGCGGGGACTCGCTCGAGTGCCATAACCGCCGTTGCGCCAGCGTCTTCGGCAATACGGGCTTGGTCTGGTGTGACCACATCCATAATCACCCCACCTTTGAACATTTCCGAGAAGCCAGTTTTAATTCTAAGTGTGCCAGTTTCAGCAATTATCATAAGGGGTGCAGAATACCCGAGGGTTGGGTTTACGCTCGAGAATTAGACTAGATGTGTAGACAGCTTTCACTCGAGCAGCAGATATGATGTGTTGCTCGAGGCAGAATAAGCATTCTTACTCTAGGAAAACAAGATTTGCTCTGCTACGATTTTGGCATGGTCACGACCTTCATCAATCCATTTACTGATTTTGGATTCAAAAAAATCTTTGGCGAAGAAGCCAGTAAACCGCATTTAATAGACTTTCTAAATTCGTTACTGCCAGCTTTTGCCTAGATTAAAGATTTAAGTTTTTCCAATTCAGGCGCGAATAGCCCGCAAGGTGCTGTCTCATGAGCAAAAGCAGCAGGCACAGAAAGGCACTTGGAATTATAAACTTGCCCCTGTTTATTGTATTGCCATACTCGATTTTACTTTCGATGATGACCGTGCAAATTTGTATGAAGTGGTGCATAAAGTCAATCTCAAAGACCAAAACAATAATGTCTTCTCTGACAAACTAACCCTGATGTACCTCGAGATGCCAAACTTCAAAAAAGGACTCGGAGAATTAGAAACCAGACTTGATAAATGGCTATATTTCATTAACAATCTCAAGGACTTGCAGAGTATTCTAGAACTTCTAAAAGATGAACTGTTCTCGAGTGCCTTTGAAGTAGCGAAATTCTCGAATCTTGACCAAAAAGGCAGAGACCAATACGAGTACAGCCTGAAAATCATTAGGGATAATTATGCGACTCAGCAAATAGCTTTCGCCGAAGGGGAAGCTCGAGGGCGAGAAGCTGGGATTCTCGAGGAAAAAGCTAGAGCAACACAGAAACTCTTTGAGATTGCTCGAATCCTAAAAGCAGCAGGGCAAACCTTGGAGCAAATCCAAGCCACCACAGGACTAGGCGCCGAAGAGTTAAAACAGAACGGGATTTCTTAGAAAACACCGAAGAAGCTATGTCCCGCTCGAGATAGCGGGGTTTTTACCTTTGACGATTTAACCTTTCCAAGCATGGGCAAGCGTGGGCAGAAGCGGGAGGCTCGAGCGGGGCAGGAGATGTATGTGAAAACAAATTGAAGGAGGTATTATCTACCCTACGCGAGATGTGCCTAGTCACACTACTGGCATTCACACTTGGGGTATTTGGAACACTATTTGGACTCGAGACACTAGAAGCTGTTACAGCTACCCACTTGGTGGGGCTTGGAGTGGGGTCACAGTGCTTCCTATTCTATGCTTACTCGAGCAGCAACCGCGCCGCTTTTAATTCGAGCTTCGAGAATTTCGGCAAGGCAGCACTGAGCTTGGCTAAAGGCGAAAAACCAATTTCATCTGCCACAAGCCGCACCTGCTCGAGTCGAGGCAAACTAATACACTGATTCGGCTCGAGTTCACCCTTTTCTAACGCCCGCTCGAGACGTTTTTCGATAGCTGCTTCATGGACTCCATTTTTTACGGCAATTTCTGGAACACTTAAACCAGTTTGGTAATCTTTTATCACACTGTCTGGTATTTCAGGATCAATAGTTTTTGCGATTTCCACAACTTGTTCTAAGGCTACTATGGCTTTGGGGGTCAGTCGTTGGGTACTGTCTAAATACTCTTCTAAACGCAAGTGTTCTAGTAAACGCTCTGCTTCAGGGTTGCCAAAGGCTGGATTGACTTCTTTGACAATCCGTACCAAATTGGGTTTCTTGAAAAAATCTGAGGTCACACCGCGTAAATGCTCCAAGGTTCGACGCGTCCAAATTGGCATTGGGTTTGGAATTTCAAGGTCACATTGCTCGCATGTACCAAAAGGTGTTTCTTCACCAAAATACTCGAGAATTGCTTTTGCTCGGCAGGTTTTACCTGCCGCGTAAGCAAGGATTTGTTCGAGCATTTGGGTTTTATGCTGTTTTAATTCCTCTAAGGCTTTGACCCTAAAGTTAGGGGCAGATTCGGCAATTTTGGCTCTTAAAAAACCACCTTGAGCAGCCAGACGTTCTAAAGCCCCGACTGTCTCGAGGTGATTGTAGGCTACACGGATTTTATTACTGGGAATTTGTAAATTACGCTCCAAGTCAAGAATCCGAATTGAAACTTGATTCTGAGCATCCCGTGCTGCATGAAAATACGCCCACAAGCGTTTTAATTCGTGCTGACTAGGCGTACTGGTTTCAATAAAATGGGCTTGTAAATCTTTGTCTTTGGGGTCAAATAACAACCAGCACTGAGCAGGTTTACCATCACGTCCAGCCCGACCGGCTTCTTGGTAATAGGCTTCTAAAGTCCCCGGAATGCGGTAATGAATCACAAAGCGCACATCTTTTTTGTCCACCCCCATGCCAAAAGCATTGGTAGCAATCACGACTTCTATTTTACCAACCTTGAAGGCATCCTGAACAGCATTTCGGGTGCTTGTCTCGAGGGCAGCGTGATACGGACTGGCTTTAATGCCCCAGCTTTGCAATTCTAAAGCCAAATCCTCGGCTTCGCGGCGCGTACCTGCATAGACCAAACCGGGCTTGGGCAAACGAGTGATTAAATCGCGCAGTGCCTCGAGTTTCGTGGCTTCGCCCAGCACTTCCCAGACTCGGTAAGCCAAGTTTGGACGATTAAAGCCAGTCACCAAGGTAAATGGCTGCTCGAGTTTTAAGGATGCCACAATGTCACGCTGAACCGCTTTGGTGGCAGTGGCGGTAACGGCGGTCACGGGCGGATGACCAAGGGCAACCCGAGCCTCGAGCAGCAATTGATAATCTGGGCGGAAATCATGCCCCCACTGCGAAACACAATGGGCTTCATCTATCACCAAACGCGAAATACTGATTTTTT
>JANNEE010000758.1:0-3028 GCA_031388325.1 Deinococcales bacterium | reverse complement strand
ACCTGAAGCAGCATCCACTTGAAGCACATTTGGGTTGCTTGAAGTCCATGTAAATGTTGCTCCACCAACATCGGCACCGCTTGCATTTTTAGCAATGGCAGTAAATCCAGTGGCACTTTGACCCACTTCGAGTGCAAGAGTAGTCGGAGACACACTAATACTTGAAATTTTGTTAGGGTCTACGTTAGGACCAGAAGGGCAAGCAGTTAAAATACCTACTAGACCAAGAATGGTAAAACCGAATTTCCAAAATATTTTTTTCATACATCTCCTTTTTTACGATCTCGAGCCAATACAAAGCCGTATGAAACAGGGTCTGCTTCATTGCTCGAGTGTGTGAGGGCGGTCTTATTGGCTTTCCGCTAGAAAGTCTATTTCTTGTACCGTAATCAAACCGTAATCAACTAATTTTTCGCTTGCCCGACTGTGTTTTTATTCATCTTCTTCCCCCTTTGCTTTTTAAGCTCTCAGTTTGGCAAATTTTATTTTGTTTGTCCAATACTTCTTCTAACAGTTTTCAAAAATCAGCCTTTTAAGTTGTGGTTCACATTATTAACAATTGTTTTTAACCCAAGATTTTCTTGGCGTTTCGCAAAGCATTTTCTTGATGATGCCGTAGTTGCAGCACTTCAAATATCTCGGCGGCTTGGTTGTAATGGACGGCTGCGCCTACGCGGTTGCCGTGCAGCGCTTCTAATTCGGCTTTTTCCATGTGCGCCCACGCCAAATCGGATTGGTTTTTGGCACTGCCAGCTATTTCGATGGCTTTGTCTATCCAGTGCTTGGCTTCTTGTAGTTGCTCGAGGGTGCGGTAACTCCACGCAAGGTTTATTTCGACCATCGCGCTGTTGTTGCCTGTGCCTGCTGCTTCGCAAATTTCGGTGCAGAGTAAGAAGTAACGTAGTGCTTGCCCTAGGTGCTTGCGGGCTTGGCTGTTTTGTTGTGTCCAAACCCGTTCGGCGCGTTTGCGGTAAATCGCGCCGCAGTCGCAGAGTGCGGCTTGTACGCCCCATGTCCAGTGGGCTTGATGGTAATGCCAAAGTGTTTGTTCGGCGTGTGCTTGGGCTTCTTCTAAACTGCTGGTGTGGGTAGCAATGCGGCGTAAGCCATTGTAAACCATGCCAAGTTCGCGGTGATGCTCTGGTTTTAAGTGTTTTTTAGCGGTTAAAAATAGTTTCTTGGATAGTTGCCACCGGTCAAAACGAAGTTCGATTCTGGCTAAACTAATCGCGTACCAAGCCTTGGCTCGAGCATCCAAAGACTCTTGTTTTTTGATTTCTTCTAAAATTCGGGCGGTGGTGCGTTTGGCTTGTTCGTATAAACCAAGCAGTTCTTCGACTCGAGCTAACCAGAACAAAATTTCACAACGCAAATAGTGGTTTGGGCGGGCAGCTTGGGCAGCCAAAAAAGCACTTTGGGCTTTAGCAAGGTTGCCACGTTCAAGTTGTAATTGTCCGAGCAGTAATTGCGATTGGCTTTCTGAATCTGGATTCTCGAGGCGTTGAGGGCTGTGGGTGGTTTGAATGATTTTGTGCTTGATTTCCTCGAGTAATTGCACAAATTGTGGTTTCAGTTCGGGGTTTAGCCTGAATGCTTTGCCAAATTTTCCTGTAAAAACAGGTATTTCAAAGTGCTGCATCCATTTTTTGTGTTCGCGGGAGATTGCCGAGTGAACACTGGCATCGCTGGTGTAGTTTTGCCATGTGCTTAAATTCCGGATTTCGGCTGGGGTTAATGTTGGGTTGTTCTCAAAACTTTTTATGGCACTTAGGCTGAGCAGTTCCACCCATTGGGGTTTGAGTTGCAAATGCCGATTCTCTATTTGCATGGTGCTGGTGTAGGAATTTAGAATAAGCATGGGTGTCCTTTTGGGGAGTAAGCGCTTGGTTTTTGGCAATCTAATCCTTGAACCGTAATCAAACCGTAATCACCAAAATTTGTTTCTATCACCTTGCTGTTTCAATGTGCATTGTGAAGATAGCACCGAGCTACCCACCAACGACCCACCAAGAAAACCCCGCGTGTATTTGACTCATTTAATATGAGTGCGCTTCTAACATTACCTATCCTCGAGATGGTGACGATCTCATCAGGCTTGGGTTAAACTGTGAGCCGTGAAACCAAACCTAATTTCTAGTTGCTTAGCCGCGCTTCTGGGCGCAACACTTTTAGCAATGCCAGCTTTGGCACAAGCTGGCGGTGCATTACCAATTGCTAATGGTGGTGCATTACCACTTGCCAATGTCAGCAACCAAAGCTGGGCAACGCCATACGAGGAGCTGCGGATTATTGTGCCGAGTGGTGTGGACACGCCTTTGTCGCTCGAGGTCTATAGCCCCGGCTTAAACTTAAACGATTATGTCAATGGGCGGGCAACCGTTGCTTATTATGGCGATGAAATTTATGGGCGCAACTTGCCTTTTGACACCACTTACAGTGTCCTAGCACCCAACGGCACTAAACTCTTTGAACGCAAGTTCGGCACAACCGATAAGCACACATGGGAGCGCCTGACCACCCTAAAAGTCCAAGCTGGGATTTACACGCTTCGAGTGCAAAGTTCTGGCAATGGCAAGAATGCCTTTGCGGTTCGTGCCAATTCGCCGTTTCAGATTCAAGCCAGTCAATTTACGGTCAATGCCCGTGGAACACCAAATACCGATTTACTGGCGGCAAGGCTTCAAGTCTCGAGGGAATTGGTCGGGCGGCGTTTTGAAATCACCAACTACGACGCAGACGGTGCAAGCGAAGCCGAGTTGTACGCAGTTTCCCCAGATGGTCAGCGCCGTAAATTGGCGACTTCCGAAAATGGTGGGCAAGCCACCGACGGTTTTGACATTACCAATGCGCTTGTCGGTGAGTGGAGCATTTACATGCGAATTCTAACCACCACCAAGCAGTTTAGCAACGCTATTAACCTGCGGGTTCGGATTAACCAACAACCCGCTTTTGCTGATATACCCCCCTTTAGTCCCCCCCAAGGCTTAAGTATTCTCGAGCCACCAATTGTTGAAGTGGTGGATACCCA
>JANNEE010000720.1:0-6540 GCA_031388325.1 Deinococcales bacterium | reverse complement strand
ATGCTGCTTGGTGAAGCTCTCTAAAGCATCGGTGGCTCTAAAATTGCTATGGTTCTTGGTGAATTCTCGAGCAATAAAACCACGCACATAGGGTTTATTGCTTTCCATATCGTAGACCGTGATGCCGTAATTCCCAATGTGCGGATAGGTCATACAGACAATCTGACCATTGTACGAAGGGTCGGTCATGATTTCTTGGTAGCCAGTCATGCTGGTGTTAAAAACCACTTCTCCGATGGTTTCGCCGCGCTTACCAGCCGCGTAGCCACGGTAAACTGTTCCATCCTCGAGGGCTAAGACTGCCCGTTCACGTTTAAGCATTTTTTAACTCACTTTCGACAAAAGTAATCATATCGGTTAAAACTTGACGATTTGGAGCATAATCGTTGTGTGTTAAGTCCCAAAGGCGCTCAGCAACAGAAGCGTGTAAGTACAATTCATCGGTCATTGGGTCACGTAAATATGGCACTTGTTCAACGATAGCCAAGCGATCATGACGATAAAAAGTATAGTCACGATACTCAATTTCAAAACCTTCAATATCTTCGGGTTTCATGCCTTACCTCCTTGTCCCATTGTAAACCCAGAATCCCATTGGTCAAGTCCTGGTTCATATACCGTCACCACAAGATGGGGTTGTTTATTGCGTTCTACTTCTGCCACAACAACATGCAGCGCTCGAGCCAGTTTTGTACGACCTGCAAACAAAACAATGACACTCTTTTGTGTGGCTTCAATTTCTTCTCGAGTTTCGATGGCTTGTCCTTCAAGAACCAAAGACCGAATTTCTTGTGGTGTAATGTTACGCTGCTGCATACGTGTGTAAGCATGATTAGTAATGTTGTAATTACCTCGTTGAAAGGCAAGTCGAATTCGTTCTAACAGTTCAATTGGTATGTCCACCTCTCACCTCGAGTGCCGCGTATTTATACATAAATTTGCATAAAAATGCAAATTACTTCTCAACAAACACCGCCTCGAGCAAATCGCCCGTAAAACGCACATTGCCACCACGCACCTCGAGCCAATCCGACAGTGATTTTTTAGTATCACCAATTTGCACAAGGTCGTTCTCGGATTTGCCACTGCTTTTTGTCCACTCGAGCCACGCTTTAATGTTGCCCTTAAATTCTTTTTTTCGTTTTGCATCCAAATAATCCGATGCTCTGCGAAAAAACTTGGGCAGAATAAGCTGACCGTTCACATCAATGTCGCTTTGTTTTTGCAACACAAACCCCGCACTTCTATCCAATGCCCAAACGCCACGCTTAGCGGCTCGAGCCTTGGCGCTGATGCTTTTTAAGTAATCGCGCTGGTTTGGCGGGGTACTCGAGTAGACCGTGTAATACGCCATACCATTTTGCAGCATGGTGCTGTTTAAGGTTTTTTCAAGCACTGCATCCGTGACCTCAACCCTCGAGCCATCCTCAAAGGCACTTGCAAATTGTCCAACTACCGCATAACTTATCGGTCGCCCGTTGCCTTCAGCGGCTTGCGACAGAATTAACCCACGAATTTCTTTGGGGGTACTGGCTCGTACCAAGCGGTTCTCGAGTTTGACATTACTGAAACCCATTTCTTGCAGCAGCACATCTCGGGACTTTGCGCCAAGCGGTTGCTCGAGACTCCCGTAATGCAGTTCTGGCGCGTCAATTGCTTCAAAACGAAGTTGCACACTGCCATCGGCAGACACTTTTATTCGGCTTGGGTTTTTAAGCCCAAACAGTAATTGACGGTTATCTGGTTTGAAACGCACACTGTCACCATCTGGCGATTTACCGATAATCACGAATGCGCCTTTTAAGACCAAAAACCCTTTGGTTTTCTTATTGACGCTTAAAATCGGAATGGGGGGTTCTTGTGTTTGTGGTGCAGTTTGAAAGAAAAACAATACTGCTGCACCAATCAGCACGATTAAAAGCGGCACAAGCCACGGAATTCGTAAGAACATAAGTAACAATAACGCAAATGCGCTAAACTATACCCATGCTAACCGAGCGGTTCAATCCAATCATCCAACCAGAACGTTTCAAATTTAGTTTTGAAATGTTTGAAGCGCTAAGTGACAATGGGCATTTTGGGGACAAAAAAGTTGAATTATTGAACGGAGAAATACTTGTGAAAGGGCTTCAATCAGATGACCATGCCTACGCCATTCAAAACCTAACCGATGTGTTCTACGCTCATCTGGTCGAAGAAGCCGTGATTCGGGTGCAATTGCCGCTTGTTCTCGAGTCTCCGCCGCCCGATTTTGTACTCCCCGACATTGCTTTGCTACAACTCCCCAAATTGCAATACAAAACCCGTACAGCAAACTCGAGCGATGCGCTTTTAGTGGTTGAAATCAGCAATTCAACCCTCGATTACGACCAAAGCACCAAACTCGAGGCGTATGCCAGAAATTTTATTCCTGAATACTGGATTTACCATGTCAGTACCAACCAACTCGAGGTTTGTACTCAACCAAACGGGCAGACCTATGCCTTGCGGGTCATGCTCAAGCAAGGGCAAACCACAAATATTCTAGGCTCGAATATGAAGTGGTGGTAAATTTAGCAACTCAAGCGAAGCTGCACAAGATTCATATAGCCTTAAAGTACGTGCGGTACTCAAGGTCTTCGCGCATAAAGCCCATGCGTTCATAGAGTTTTTGCCCCAATACATTGGTATGCGCCGTCTCGAGAACCACGCCTTTTGCCCCGCTTTGTTTGGCGTGTTCTAAAGCGCGTTCGATGAGCCTTTCCCCTATTCGCTTTCCTCGAGTTGCTTCTATCACATACAGGTCATTCAGTATGCAAAGTCGCTGCATTCCCACACTGGTAAACTTGCACAACCCATAAATGCTAAAAATCCTGACTCGAGTTTTTATTGTTATTCTTGCACTCTTTGCAGTGATTATCTTGTTGTACGCCATGACCCACAACCCACTGCAAACCTCGAGCCGTTCATGCTCGAGGTTCGTACTATTATCTTTTTATGGTCTACCTGTCCAATTACCTCAGCCAAGCCAACCTCGAATTGGTCTCGAAAACCGAGTACCGCACCAAAAGCGAACTGCTAACCAGTGCCTATTTTTTTACGCTCCCTCGAGATGACAAGATGCTGGATGTAAAAGCCTTTGCGACGCTATTTATGGCGCAACTTTGTTACTTTGAAGAATGGAATTATTACGAACTAAACGAAACAGATTTTGCACTGATTGAACAAAATCACCTCAAGCCATTGCTGCAAGCCGAAACCCAAAGCACGATTCTCGAGACGCTCAAGGAAATCAATCTGATTATTAACGCTTGTATTGCCGAACCTGAGCATCAGATTTTTACTAATAATCTGCCCTCGAGTCACACCGCACTAAACCCAGAAAATATAGTCTCGAGTACACTTTACTTTGGCAAGTGGAATCATATTGAAGTCTTGCTGAAAACAAAAACCGATTATCAGTATTTTTCTTGGGCAACAGGGGCATAAACCACGAATCACCTCGAGTCCTCAATGCAAAGTTTGGAAAGTTGAAAATCGAAGTTCTGATGCGAACTATTCGTTCAATCATTACAAATCACACAACCATACGCATGAAGGTAAACCAAATGTTTAGGGCAACGCTCCAAAGTTGTTGGTCGGGCATCATAAGTCCAGTCTCTTTTTTCATCCGGATTAACATGGGCTGCTTCAAAGGCTTGTATTAGCACGGCAAATCCATCCAAACTCGAGAACACCCAGTCTTCGCGTGGTTGGTAATCTAGGCGCTCCCAGCCCGTTTTTTGTTTGGCAGCCACAATAATTTGCAGCCAAAAATCTCTATCCGCCTCGAGACTGGCTGTTTTCCAAGGCATTTGGGTTAAATCAAAGCCGACAATCCCACCACCAAAAATGCCTTGGTCTCTCGAAGCTATCCACGCTGCCCAAAGGCACTGTTCATCAGTGCGGGCAAGGTCGGATGCCGCCAATGCCAGCACCGAAACAAACACGCTGGTTAAGCCATTGTTCATGTGTACCGACTCGAGATTTGGCTTAGCATCATAAGAAATACTATTGGACATGATTTACCTCATTGGCTCGAGAGTAATTTTTAGGAGTACAGGACTGATTTTATAGCACATCTCGAGAAACGCACCTAAGAGTTTTTGATTGGCTTCTTGGGAATTGATGATCCTAAAAGTACAGGGGAAATCCGGTGCGCCAGGTCCGCCTGCTGATAGAGCATCCCAGAGCGCCTTAAAATTGCGTCCAAAATAACCGATGCTCTCAGAATCTATAACATTGACATAGTGTCTCCAGAAAGAAGTTAAATCGGTCATTTGAAAACCATCGAAGGTGTACAGAGCATCAGGGCGAATGATTTGTTGAAGCCTTAAATAAGGCACTTCTGCCAGTAAACTTTTGGCAATTGGCAAATCCATTGGCAGGGCTGCACGAAGTTCGGCTAAGGCGTGATTAGCTTCTTTTGCATCCCAGTGATGCTCTAACTTGCGTGCCAAAGCAATTTCTGGCTGGGTGATATCCCCTTCAATAAATCTGCTCGAGACCCAACGAATAAGGCTCATGGCAGCAGCATCCGAACTAAGGTCTAAGCCGTGCGCCCGAACCGAGAATTGCTCAAGGAACGAAAACTTGAGTGGGCGGGTTTGAAAATCCCGTGGTGGGTTCTTAAGAATGGACACGCCTTCCATTGAAAACTCGAGTAGGTCTGGGTGCGGATGCTCGGACTCGAGAATCTGGGTATCCACCCAAGTCATCAGGTCGGTTTCTAACACCATTCCAATTTGCCATAAACCAAGTGCCAGACTTAAAGAACGCATTTTCCCTCTTAAATTAACTTGCTTTGTGCAATTCTGGCTCGAGCCAAACACGAAATTTTTATCCATGAATCAGCGACTAAACAAAACTCGAGTTGATTCTGAGTGGCTCAGAGAAACGCACATGAACTGACAAGTACGCGCAATGCCTCTGTGGTTTGGTTCGCATGACTTTGAACTTGATTTTACGCAAGATACTGGCATCAACCCTAATTCCATCGTGCCGCAATTTGTCAAACCTAGGCGCTTCCTCGAGATAGCCAAACCCCAATGATATTAGAAATCGGCATGGGTTAGCTTAAACTGCCTTAAAGTACGTGCGGTACTCGAGGTCTTCGCGCATAAAACCCATGCGTTCATAAAGTTTTTGCCCCGATACATTGGTATGCGCCGTCTCGAGAACCACGCCCGTTGCCCCACTCTGCTTGGCATGTTCTAAGGCTCGTTCAATCAGTTTTTCGCCAATCCGCTTTCCTCGAGCTTCGGGGATAATGTACAGGTCGTTCAGAATCCAAAGTCGCTGCATTCCCACACTGGTAAAACTTGGAAAAAGTTGCGTAAATCCAAGTGGGGTTTCGTTTTCGAGTGCCATAAAAAGCACCGTCTCACGCAAAAGCAAGCGCTGGTGCAAAAATTCTTGAGCCGAGTTTAGGTCTGAACTTTGCCCATAAAAAACACGGTAGGCATCAAACAAAGGGGCGATTTGCTCGAGTTGGTCTAAGGTGACAGTGATGATGTTCATTTGACTCCATTATACCTGCTATGCAATTCTCGAGTGGCATACAAAATTACTGTGGGCTGCGTTTAATTTGGGTCGTTCACCCTCTTCTCGAGCAACAATGCACCAACTAGACTACCCGCATGTTCCAAGACCTCCAAGGATTTATTCGTTATTTAGAGCAGAAAGGCGAGTTGGTACGGGTCAGTGCGCCCGTCAGCCATGAACTCGAGATTACTGAAATTGCCGACCGCCTGATGAAAAACGGTGGTCCTGCGGTGCTGTTTGAAAATGTGATTGGCAAAGAATTCCCACTGGTAATCGGGTTAATGGCAACCCGCCAACGCATGGCATGGGCGCTTGGGGTGCAGGATTTAGAAGATATTCCCAACCGTTTACGCAAATTACTGGATATTAAACTGGGTGGTGGGATTTTTGGTTTACTCAGCAACGTCCCAAAACTCAAAGACCTGATTGCCCTGCCACCCAAACGAGTCCGCAACGCACCAGTCCAAGAAATTATTTGGCGTGGCGACGAGGTGGATTTAAGTAAAATTCCAGTCCTCAAATGCTGGGAATTAGACGGGGGACCGTTTGTGACTCTACCGCTTGTGATTACCAACGACCCCGAAACGGGCGAAATGAACATGGGCATGTACCGAATGCAAATCATGAGTAAAAACACCACAGGAATGCACTGGCAACGCCATAAAACAGGGGCGAAGCATCTCGAGAAAGCCAAAAAACTCGGTAGAAAACTCGAGGTTGCCGTGGCAATTGGTGGCGACCCAGCCCTGATTTACGCGGCTACCGCCCCAATTCCACCAGTACCCGGAATTAACGAGTACAGCTTGACTGGTTGGCTGCGTGGCAAGGGACAAGAGGTGATTAAAGGCATCACCGTCAATTTAGAAGTGCCAGCCAACGCCGAATTTATTCTCGAGGGCTATATTGACCCAACCGAAGATTGGGTTCTCGAGGGTCCTTTTGGCGACCACACTGGTTTTTACACGCTCGAGGATTTAT
>JANNEE010000716.1:0-5902 GCA_031388325.1 Deinococcales bacterium | reverse complement strand
GCCCTGATGGATAAACTACAACAATTCTTACTCGAATTAGGTAAAGATTTTTTCTTTGTAGCACGACAAAAACGAATTACTGTACATTCTGAACATAATTATATTGACCTTGTGTTTTACCACCGTACTTTACGTTGTTTTGTTTTGATTGACCTAAAAATTGGTACATTAACCAGTGCCGATGTTGGTCAAATGATGGGTTATATTGGGTATTTTGAAACCCATGAAATGCGCCAAGATGAGAACCCACCCATCGGTTTGATTTTATGCACTGACACCGAAACAGCTTTTGCACGATACGCATTGGGTTCGAGTGGTGATAAAATCTTTGCTGCTCAGTACCAAATGCACTTACCAAGCGAAGCCGACTTAAAAGCTGAACTCAAGCGGGAACGCACAGCGCTGATGTTTGAGAAAAAAATGCTGCTTGAATAAAGTAGAGTGAGCTTTGCTCAAATGACCTACTCGAGCTAAAGGTCGAAGCTGTTGGGCGAAGCCCTAAATCTTGACGACTAACCTCAAAATCAGTTCACGCCAGCGTGTGTCATGGTATACTCAATCGGTTGGCGATCCTTGTCTTCAAGCCCGTCCTTCAAAGTGTAAACAACACCCAAAAGAGGATTTATGTTGAATGAAAAAACAAACCATTGGCTCGATGAACTATTTAGGTCTTTAGGACGCAACGTAAGGATGGCTATAGGCGTGATGGTGGTTTTGCTTATTCTCATCCTCTCTATCATGGTGTTTTTTAGGGCGAATCTAATCGCTATCGTGTCAATTCTTATTTCTTCGTTGCTGATCTTTGTCTTTGTTTATATCATTTTGAAAGTCCCCAGAATCTTCGGTGGACCGTTTGGTAAAGTCTTACTGTCCATTCTTTTGCTGCTGTTTTTTGGGTTTTTTATCATGATGATGATTGGTATTTTCACAAAAGCTCTTGAAGGATCACCATTCGATTTGTTCATCAGACAAGGACTGGGCATCAGCAAGAACACCTCCAACGTATTTGAGGTGATTGATATAACAACTGAGACACCATCGGCTGGGTCAGGTGAAATTCAATTGCGAATCGGAAAGCAAATAACGTTCACACTTAAAAACAAATCTTCAGAAAATGTTTCTAACCTAGACCTAAGTTACAGAACCAGTTCTTTTACCTCAAAGCAAAGCTTCAAGCTTTTAGGTGTAGACTGTACCCAAAATACTGCGGAGGGTAACACGTATTCGCTACAATGTAGAAATTTTTCCGCAAATGGAACAGTCAAAATCTCGGGAAGATTACCAATAGGCAAAGTGGACAACCAAACTTGGTGGAATCAAATGGATCTAGATCCTGGAATCGTAATACTCAAGTATAATGGGGTTCAAGAACTCTTAAATGTTAAATAGGGCAAAAGTCACAAATCATATAGAGTGGGCAATACCCACCTTCACATTTAATCCGTCTATTACAGGGCGCAGCCTCTGTCGAGTTTTATTTTACCCTTTGCATTTTGCAGCACATTTGCCACCTCGAGAACCCGAGCTAAACTTGCACTGGCGTATTTTGAGGCTTCATAACGCTGAATCTGTTGTGGTTTCATCTTCAGTTTGGCTGCCAATTGTGCTTGTGTATATCCTCTGGCAACCCTGACCCGAATTAAGTCTTCGCCCAAATGCTCGAGTGGAGCGGTATTGATGTTCAGTTCTTGGTTTTTCAGTTGCTCGTACTCCTCGAGTTCGGCTTTTAAGGTATCAATTTGCCCTTGGAAGGCTTCTCGTTGGGCGACTGCCAATTTTGGATGAAGGTTTGCACTTGGTTGGTACTGCTCGAGGGCGAGTAAAAATTTGTTCAGGGCGGCTTTGGAAACTTTGTATTGGTGTTCATTCTGAATCATTTTTTCACGTCCTTGGGATGGGTAAACTACTCAAGTCAAGCCTCAAAATGCCTTTGGGGTCGCTGTTGCGGTCTTTTTGAAAGAACTCAAGAAACGTTTCGCCTTGTGGTGTTGCGGGTAAATCTGCAATAAAAAGCCCACCTCGGTATTTTCGTTTCATGGCACTGCGCGGGTGTCTAAAATCCAGTAACACTGGCTCGAGTAAATCAGGGTCAACTTGGCTCGAGTCCCAACAAGCATCGTAATCGTTAGGGTTTGCTTTATCGCTTACAAAACTGCCATTGATCCAAATGGTTTGGCAACCTGCTTGGCTTAAATTTTCAAAGGCTGCATAAAGTCCGTCAATCAGATAAATTCGTTGTGTGGTTGTGCTGTAACGGTTTTCAAGTTCGTCCCAAGTGCAGGAGTGTTCGCCTTGCGGAAGGTTGCCGTTTTGCTCAAAAGGGGGTATCACCAGAACAACATTATTGTTGTTCTTATTTGAAAAGTCAAGTATTTTCAAGTTGAAGCTAAATTTTGGTGTGAACTAAACAGACAACCCCCGCTCGAGCCACCTGTTTTAAGCTCTGGCTTGCAGAAGGCAAAGTCGAAAGTAGTCTTGCTTTTTGCTGTAGCTCGAGCAATCCTAAACGACTTCACGGCATAAATCCTGATAAGCACAACTGCGACAGTGAAACCCAGTGGTAGCACGAACCACGCCTTGCTCGAGGTCATTTTTGGCTTGCTCGAGCAGGCTACGGCTTTCAAAACGGCGTTTCTGACTTTTTTCGGCATCCGGATTGATAATGTTCTTGCGATTGCCTTCGCGGTCTATTGCACAAAAAGCCACACGCACACCGCTTTCTATCGCAAAATCGGCAAACCACCATTCACGGTGTCGGGTGTTATCGCGGTAGTCTTCCCAAGCTGAATCTAGGCTTTCGACAAAGCGGTAAATCTCGAGTTGTTTGACTTTACCAGTTGGGTCGTTACGGCGAATAAGCCCATCAAGAACAAATTCGACACCTTTGGAGGTATGGTAAAAAGGCTGCATTTGGTCGGGCTGGGTTGGCTCGAGTTGAATTTCTAAAAGGGCTAGAAAACTTGGGTCAAAACGTTCTAAATTGCTTTTTAGGCTCGAAGGGGCGCGTTCAAGTAAAGTGGCTTCTTTGCGGCTGCGTCGCAAATTTTTTAAGACTGTACTAGGCAGTATATTCAATTCGGCGGCTTTAGGCATCAAACGCCCAGCCCATGCCCGCAGTCCGCAACGCGCCACGGCTTCAAGTTCTGTGGCGGCAAATGGTTCAAAGCGTGGTGCAGTATAAAAAACACCAGCCGCCGATATTGGGTTGGACTTATTTTGGGTGTGGGCTAACTCGAGCAGCCCAGCCGTCTGGCGCAGTTCAGATTCGAGTTTTAAGCCAAGTTTGGTAAGCCGAGGGTGTGGGGCTAAACTCGCGCCACGCTCGGCTTTGGCAAAAGAAATAATCAGTTCCTCATCGGCTCGAGTCAAGACATCGTATAAGGTGCTGTCGGCAAGTCCATTCATTCGTAAAGGCAAATGCAAATTGGGCGGCTGTAGTAATTGCCCAAGGGCAAGACGGTTGTCTTCGGGAATAAAAAAATCTTCGGTTTCTAGGTTTTGATATGCCCCTTCGGTCACACCCAATACCAACACTTTCTGGAATCTGCGTCCACTGGCTTCGGCTGGCGTGAGTACCGCCACCCCTCGAGCCGCCTCTGGATGCGGTAAAGCCGAGGCTTGGAGCAGGGTGAGTAACCACTGGGCAAATTCCTCGCCACCACCCGAGGCAGGCAGTAAACGGGCAGCTTCACGGGCGAGAACCCGAGCCGACTCGAGCCAAGAAGCGGTCGGGATTAAAGCCTCGAGCAGCCCTTCAAACCAAGCCACAAAATCTTTTTCTGGTGGTATAAACCATGTTTTTAAGTCGTCCAGAATAAGCCAAGCCGCTTTTAACTCTTCGCTCTCGAGTAAACCCCTGTAAGCGCTGCTGCCGCCATGCAAACCGCGTTTCTCGAGGGCATCGGCGAGGGTTTCCAGTTCTGGAAAAACCAAAGCTAAAATTCGCAATTCCGGCGCTGGAAAATCCCTTGTCGGGACAGTTAAAGCCGCTTCTAAAACGCGCCCAAATGCCGACTCGAGTAAACCCCCCAAAGATTCTGGAGCAAGTGGCAGATGGTATTCTCGAGCTAAGGCTTCAAGCACCCGCGCCGAAACATGACTTGGCACAAGGATGGCAATCCTCGAAGCCTCAAGACCGTCCAGCAACCATGTTTTAATTTGTCTTAAAGCGGCTCGAGACTCCGAAACGGGGTTGGCACTGGCGCGAAGTCGCACCAATTTTGGCAACCCTGCCCACGGTTTACCACCAGCTTCTAAACGTTCGATCTTTGCGCCTAGAGCTGCCTGAATCACCTTTAAGTCATGAACACGCACAGGATGCGCCCAAGATTCATGGTGATTGTCTGGTGCGCCGCTCGGCAGGGTCAGTAAAGTCGAAATTGCCCCACCAGCAAGGGCTTTGATTGCCCTAAATTCAGAAGGATTCAAGGCGCGGTAGCCATCAATCACCAAATGCGCTCCAAGCGCTAAGGGATTGGTGTCCAGCAACTCGGCTGCCCGAAGCCGCACATCATCTAGGTCTTGTAAATCTTCAGACAACAGTAATTCTTGATATTTGGCGTAAACCAGCGCCAAGGTGTCTTGGAAAAGTTCACCCGCAGGTTGCGGTACAAACAATGCCCGTTTAGACTCGGCGATGGCTTGGGCGTAAAGCCGTGCCTCACCGGGTTGGACGGCTCGACCCAAGACCGATTCAAGCGCCCGAGCCGTCAACGCCACACGACCGGGCTGAAGCACCACGGCTTTATTGCTGCCTAAGCGGTCAAGCATTCGGTAACATAAATTCTGTAAATTGGTGACTTCTACCCCTAAACTCGAGCCTAGACCCGCCAAACCCTCGAGCCAAAAAAGTCGTTGATTGGGCAGGGTCAGCACAATCACTCGTTCAAAGATTTGTGCTTGTTCATAAGCAAAACGCTGGGCGGTACGAGTTTTACCACTCGCGGCAGCACCGACCAGCAAACGCACCGACATTTACTTAATCTAACAGAAATAAATAACTCGAGTGCTTAATTCTCGGCAAAGACTGGTATTTCTTCGTTGTTAGCAGCGTCGGCTTCGGCGGGTGTGGTGGCGTTACGTTCACGCAAGGGCATAAAACCATCAGTAATATCGGGCAAATGGGTGAATTTATCAACCATATCTATCAGTTTTTGGGCGGTGGTTTCCTTAAAAGCAATCACTTCGACTCGTTTACCACGTTCCATCAGCACTTCGACAATATCGGTAAAATCACCGTCGCCACTACCGAGGACAATCACATCCAAATGTTCGGCAAGACGCACCATATCGGCACAAATGCCCATGTCCCAGTTGCCTTCCCAAATAATTTTACCAGCATCGGTGGTGTGATGGACTTGCAGGGTCATGCGCCGAACCTTATACCCGAGGGTTGATAATTTATAGATAAAGGGCCAAGCACTGGTATCTGATTCGCGTTCGACCACATAAGAAATGGCTCGGAATAGTTCACGGTTTTCGGCAGTACCATACTTGAGTAAACTCTCAAAATTAACGGTGCGTTGATAATAATCTCGAGCTGAGTGATAAAGATTTTGGGTGTCTATAAAAATACCAATTTGAGGACGAATTTTCATTGAATGCGACATTGTAACTCCTTTGTTTTTTTGAGCGTGAAAAGGAAAAAGGTTAAAACAACAAAACACACAGGGCAGTATAATAGCTGCCCTGTGCTGAACAATTAAAACGCGGTTTTTTCGCCTCGCAGTGCCATTGCACCAAGTCCAGCGAAGGCAATGAATAAACCAATGACAAATACAAATGGGGTGCGGTTTTGGCTGCGTGGGGCTTCTAGTGTAAAAACTGTACCACTCGAGGAAGCTGGTAGCACCTGAGTTGCGGCATAACGCGCATCTGGCTTACTGACTTTCACGGTTAGGCT
>JANNEE010000711.1:0-4950 GCA_031388325.1 Deinococcales bacterium | reverse complement strand
GTGCCTTGGAATTGCTAGCCTCGTTATTCAAAACATCCATACTGGGTCACGCACAGGTTGCTATGATAGGCGAAAAATGCCCAAGTTGCAGCAGCCCTAATTTGGTAAGTGAAGAAGGTTGCTTAAAATGCCAAAGCTGTGGCTACAGTAAATGCGGCTGAACTCGAGCAAAACCAGAAATGCAGATACCCAAGGAAACAATGCCGAAAACTAAACGCTACACACAATACATAGATTCAAGTCATCGGATACGCACCACAATAGAATTTGATGTAGGTACAATTTCGCACTGGGCTGTACAACTTGAAATATGCAGTCCAGAGGAATATTGGGAATGGGTAACTCGGTACGACACAGCTGGTGGAAAAGCCCATCGAGACCGTCATTTGATAGCGGCACACGAAGAAATTGTCCTACCGAGAGAATCAAGTCATGCCATCGCCTTCGCACAAGAAGACCTACGCAAGCAGCATATAGAGTATACTCAAGCCTACCTCGAGACTAAAAAATTAGAGGAGAAAGGCAGATGAACGCCAATGATTGCAGAGTACAAACAAACAAACCAAAAATTCCAAGAAGCGCTTGGACAGTACCACCATTTGCTGACGCAAGTGCTGACTGAACAACTCGAGATACTGGCACAAATGCCAGACGATTTTGAGCTTGTACCATTACCCGTTAAAGACCCAGAATTGACCCAATATGCCCTGAGCCTAGTGAAAAAAGGTAAGTTGTCTGAACAATCTGTGGTTTATGCCAGCATAAGTTCAAGCAGCGTGACGTTTTTGTTACCCGAAGGTCCGCTTGAAGCCAGACTACCAATCGTTAGAATTTAAAAACTCGAGAATCAACTATTCTAGCTTTGGGCTTTGTTGGGTTTACGAAAACGCCGTTTGCGCTTACCTTTGCGCTCGGCGTTTTCATTTTCTGGGCGTTGGGGCGTGACTTGAACTGGTTTGGGCGCAACTTTTTGTTGGACTTGTGATGGCTGGGGTTGTTTAACACGTCCTCGAGGGCGTTTCTGGTCTGGTTTAGTAACTCGAATTTCCGATGTGCGGGTCAGGGATGATTCGAGGACAAAACGTCCAATGGCTTGCACAAATTTTAGCGGGCGGTAGGGCGCTTCGAGTTCGATGTAAATAAAGCCCATACCGGGGCGCAGATAGTAGGCTCGAGCCATGACTTCACCCCAAGGGGTATCAACCAGTTCATCGTCTAAGCGAGTCACTAAGACTGTGCCGCCAACCATCGGGACACGCAGGGTTTGGGTGCTTGGGTCTAGGTCACGTAGCAATTGCACAATGGACAAAGGGTCGTGGTAATCCTGGGTTAAAGCCTGAATCGCTTCGTCACGGTTTTGGCGTAGGGTGACTGTTCCAGCCCGACGGTCAAAAGCCGTTTCAAAAATTCTGCCAGAATCATTTTCGGTAAATAAAACCGGTAAACGCACACTTTGTTCAAACCTCGAGATTTGAATCCGTTTAGACATGCCTAAACCACCATGAAAAATGGCTTCACGGCGGATTAAGAATTGTCCTTTGTCAAACTGGGTCATCCAGCGTTCAGAACCAGCATTTGCGCCAGCGTAAGTCAGTGAAAAAGAAAATTCTTCGGCTCGGAGCGGTAAAGGCTTCCAAGGTTGTGATGAGGTTGGGCTAACTTCCATACTAAATAGGGTATCACGCCCTCGAGTTAAATAATGCTGGCTTTCAATTCAAATTCGATGTCTTTTGCTAAGCTGCTGGACACCGAGCAGTATTTTTCAAATGAAAGCTGCACGGCTTTCCCAAAAGCTTCTTCGCTGACATTTTCGCCTTGTCCAATGTGCTGCATGATAATTTTGGTGTACCGCTTGGGGATGCTCTCGGCGCGAATGCCCTCGAGTTCGATGCGGTAAGCACTTAATGGAGTGCGTTTTTTCTTCATGATGTCTTGGACATCGACTGCCATACAACTGCCCAAAGCCGCTAGTAAAACCTCCATTGGACCTAAACCAACACTGGCTGGGTCAGACTCGAGCGGCGCATCGTGATGGGCTTCTAAGGTGATTCGGTCGCCGCGTGGATTCTGCGCCACGAATTTAGAGCGTTTTGCGCCGCCTGCATCTAAGGCATCGATACGAATAAGTTTGCTGTTCATGCTCGTAAGTTTACGATTGACAAGACTAGGAACTGGTATTGCAGCATTCTATTCATGGGACTGCACTATTCAATCAGGCTCAAGGCTTTTTCTAAGGTGTTCTCGAGTTTGGCATGAATCAATAAGCCATCTCGCCAGCGTTTAGGAATGCTAGACAATCCAAATTTTGCGCCAAGCAATGCCCCTGTGACTGCACCAATCGTGTCAGCATCGCCACCTTGGTTAATCGCTAAAATTAAACCGTCTTCAAAATTTTCGCTGTGCATCAAGACCCAAGCTGCCACTTGCACTGTCGCAAGGGCATAACCACTGGTGTTCAAAGCAGTAATTTCAAGTTCTCGAGCGCCTTCTACCCAAACCAAAACATCAGCTTCAGGTGTCTCCCAGTTTTGTTCAACTCGAGCCAGTAAAACTTCTTCTCGAGCCGCCAGCCAAGCGCTTTGGTCGCTTGCCCCAGATAAATAAGCTGCAATCATTGCGTTTAACCACAGCGCCGCTTCGATGGCACGTTGGTCAAAATGGGTAATTCGGGCAATTTCGATGGTTTCGACCATTCGCACTTCTCGGTCAGAAGATCTAAGAATCGCAGTTGGCGCAGAGCGCATCACTGCGCCGTTGCCGACACCAGACTGTCGCATAATTTCCCATGCAATACGCCCAGATTCCCTTGGTGAAACACCTCGTTTTAATTCGCTTAGCGCGGTTCGGGTCAGGTTGCCAATGTCCTTGGGTTTAGCGTTTAACCAGCCTAAGAAATTTTGAGCCACCAATTCTAAAGTGTAGCCACTGGCATACGCCTCAAGAATACACAGGGTCATTTCGGTATCATCGGTGATTTCACCAGCTTTTAAGTGCAACCAACCACCGCCAATCAGGTCACGCACATTTTCTTGGATCGATTCACGGGTCTTAAACTCGTTGGTTGCCCCAAGTGCATCACCGATGGCTAAGCCAAGTAAACTGCCTTTGGCTTTTTCTAAAAAAACTTCTTTCACAACCACCAGCATACCGTTTTATCAACTTCAAAGGCATGAAAACCCGACAGCAGAATAGTAGACTGTAAAACGTGACGTTTGAAGAAGCCCCAGTGCTGCCAACCCAATCTGGTGTATATATTTTCCGCACCCCCGCCGGACGGGTTATTTATGTCGGTAAAGCCAATAACATCAAGTCTCGGGTTGGGCAGCATTTTAAGAGCGCAGGTAAGTCTAGCCGCATTACCCGAGATGCAGGTTCGCTCGAGACGATAGTCACCAAGAACGAAGTTGAGGCGCTGGTTCTCGAGGCGAATCTGATTAAACAGCATCGTCCGCGTTACAACGTGCTGCTTAAGGACGATAAGCACTATCCGTTCTTAAAATTAACCAAAGAAGTTTACCCGATGTTGGTCGTGACCCGAAAAGTCGTCAAGGATGGCGGTAAGTATTATGGACCCTACCCAGACTCGAGGGCGGTCTGGCGAGCAAAGAACCTGATTGACAATACTTTTGCCCTGCGTAAAAACTCTGGAATTCCATTTCAGACTAAAAAACGTCCGTGCCTCAATTTTCATATGAAACGTTGTCTTGCGCCGTGTGTCGGGTTTGCCAAGCCCGAAGATTACGCCGAGGCAGTCGCCGATGTGACGGGGGTTCTCGAGGGCAAAGCACAGGTTGTGCTAGAAAAACTGCGTGACTCGATGCGCGAAGCTGCCCTAAACCGCGAATTTGAATTGGCGGCTGGGATTCGGGATAGGGTACAAGCGGTCGAAAAACTCTTTGGTTCTGACCAGCAAGTGGCACTCAACACGGGTCTCGAGGACATGGATTTTTTAGGGGTTGCCCAAGCTGGCGAATTTGCCATGGTGCAGCACTTTCAGATGCGGGCAGGGCGGGTGATTGGGCGCGATAAACGTTTTTTAACTGGGGCAGAAGAAAGTTCTGAAGAAGAAATCCTCAAAGCCTTTATGCAGGATTATTATGGTGTAGCACTGCAAATTCCGCCACTGGTGCTTGTGCCAGTCGAATTTGAAGATAAAACAGTCTGGGAAGAATTTATGAGTGCCAAAGGGCGTAAAGTCGAACTTCGTCATCCGCAACGCGGTGAGAAAGTAGACCTGCTCGAGATGGCAACCCGCAATGCCCAGACTGGTCTCGAGTCTGAACTAGCGCTGCTCGAGAAACGTGGCGAGAACCCCGGACTTGAGGCACTTAAGGAAGTGCTGGCACTGCCAGAGCGCCCGTGGCGCATCGAAGGCTATGACAACAGCAATTTATTTGGCACACACATTGTTTCGGGTATGGTTGTTTTTGAAGGCGGACGCGCCCGTAAAGGTGAGCATCGGCGTTTTAAGGTCAAGGGTTTAGACCGTCCAGACGACTACGCCAGTATGCGCCAAACCGTACTGCGGCGTTTTACGGGCAGTCTATCGGAGAAATTACCGATGCCTGACCTGCTGATGATTGATGGTGGGCGCGGGCAGGTCAATGCCGCCCTTGATGCCTTAAAAGAAGCTGGGGTACAAGTGCCTGTTGTGGGGCTTGCCAAACGCCAAGAAACCCTGATTATACCCAGTATCTACGGCGCTCAGTGGTGGCTCAGTAGTGGCTCAGAAGTCGGTAAAAACCGCGAAGTCCGCTTACTCGAGACCCACCCAGCCTTAAGAATGATGATTGCGGTGCGTGACGAAGTGCATCATTTTGCGATCACTTACCACCGTAAGCTGCGTGCCGAAGCGATGATGAAATCGGTGTTTGATGATGTAGCAGGGATTGGCGAAAAACGCAAAGACGCGCTTTTGGAGCATTTTACCAGTCTCGAGGAAATCAGGGC
>JANNEE010000702.1:0-2860 GCA_031388325.1 Deinococcales bacterium | reverse complement strand
GGCTCGAGACACTTTAAGCATTAAAGGCAGGGTTAAAAGGTTAAAAGTAGAAAAGGTTAAAGTAAAATCCGCTTTTACCTTTTGACCCTTTTACCCTAGCCCCTACACAAATCCTAAGTCTCTGGCGCGTTGACTGGCGGTTACACGGTCTTGGGCTTCGAGTTTACGGTAGACATTTTCTAAGTGGTCTTTGATCGTGTCTGGGCTTAGCCCGAGTTGTTTGGCGATTTCTTTGTTGCTTTTTCCGAGTACCATGCTTCTTAAGACCTCGAGTTCACGACTTGATAGTTTTGGCAAATCTATTTTTGGAAAGTGCGTAAATTGTGGGTCGGCTACGGCTCTCCGAATAAGGTCAGCTAAACGCGGGGCTTCGGTGTCTTTAGAGACAAAACCAATTGCCCCCGCGTCCTTGGCGGCTTGCACCAAGGCAGCTTCGGAAAAAGTCGTCAGCATTAAAATTCGGGTGTTTGGTAAGGCTGCATGAATCTGCCGGCAAGCCTCTAAACCATCCATGTTTGGCATTTTGGCATCGAGCAGCACCGCGTCTGGTCGCAACTCGAGACAACGGCGCAGACCATCCGCACCGTCTACTGCTTCGGCAATCACATCAAAATCAAGGGCTTTTAAGGCATAACTTAAACCAACCCTAAAAAGTGGGTGATCGTCAACAATAATGACTCTTAAGGGCATGAACTAAGATACACCACCATGAATGCTTTGTAAGCGAACCTGAAGACTAGCCCCCGATAGGGTGGGTAAATGCACAAGCGTCCCACCGTGTAACTCGGCAATTCTCAAAACAATAAACAAACCCAAGCCTCCCGTACCACTGGTGTATTCCCGTCCTGCCATTTGTACCCGTTCGGAATTAAAAGGCTTACAGAGTTGCTCTAAACTGGCTGGCAAACCTGCGCCATCGTCGGTTACGGTCACTTGAGCATCCTCAATTTTTATTACAACTTTAGATTGGGCATAACGAGTGGCATTATCGAGTAAATTCTGCAAAGCCCGTTCAAGTTCTTTTTTAGCCACCAATGCAGCCCCGTCGCCCTCGAGTGTGATGCTGATACCACGTTCTTTGGCTTGATTGGAAAGGCGATGAATAAGAATTTCTGTCATTGAACGTAAATCGGTCGGCTCGAGTTGCAACTCGACATCATCACGTTCAAAACGGTTGGCATCCACCATTTTTTGCACCAAAGCCAGTAGCGCTTCGTTTTCATTTTGAATGCTTTTGACCAACATCACCCGTTCAGCCTTGGTCAGCGCATCGTTATGTTCAATCGCACTTAAAGCATGATTCGCCGCAATAATCGGGGTTTTTAAGTCATGTACCAGCGTCGCCATAAAAGCCCCACGTTTCTGATTTTCTTCACGCAGCGCCTCAAGCAGATTGGCAAAGGCTTGGCGCAGGGTTCGTACTTCCACAGGATGCTCAGTCCCCGCGTCAATCTCGAGACTGGCAAGGCGTTCTTTACGATTGGCGAGTTTTTTTAGTTCGTCCCGCAGCACAAAAATTGGTTTTAGCAAGGTATTAGAAACAATAATTCCATTCAGCACCGAAAACAGCGTTACTAAGACCATCCATATTGGCAGCCATGCTTCAAAGCGAAATGTACCTGTGGAAATTAAAAAATACACAATTCCAATAATCGGAAATAAAGTAATCGCCGCCACAAAAAGCACCAGCACAGTACGAAGACTGAGGCTATTAAAAGAAGATTTCATGTGGCTATCCAAATTTTTTTCTCGAGTTCAGGCTCAGACCAATGCGCCAATAGAACTTCCTGATTTAGCACTTGCACAGGCGAAAACCACGCTTGGGAATCCTTGTTCAGCCATAAGCTATTGCCTAAGCAAGTAGCAGCATGAACCATTTTGTTACTCGAGTCATGCCAAGTTAGCACTGTGTATCGTGCAAAAACCGAATCATCAAATGCCCGTGGTTGATACCCTCGAGCCTCGAGTTGCGCCTGAAAAACCGTTTCAGTCAACCACAACCTTGCAATAATAACCGCTCGAGTAGAAAGTTTTTCTGTAGCAGCTAAAGCAGTAGCAAAACAATTTGCACCACTACTTGGGAAAAAACGCATCAATGGATGAGCGTACACACTTTTCATAGAAAGACCTTCAGATACAAAAGCACGAAGCCAAAAAAAACGCTGCGCTCGAGTGAGCGCCCACCACGCATCGAAACGCAAAATGAAATGGTCTTCGTAAGAATCGCGCTTTAAGAACTCGGCAGGTACACCAAAGCCTTTTGCCTCGGCTAGGGTAAAGACTAAACCGCGTTTGGCTTTGATTTGTACTGCATTTAATTTTTTTTGTAGAACTCGAGGCAATACATTAAATTCTTGGCTGGTCAGTAAAACAACTGCCTCCAATTTGACATTCCAAAACTGGTACGCATCTTTATACTCGAGTTGCTGCGAACCAAGCCAAACATTAAAATCTACTTTCGAGTAAATCAGAGGGATGTCCTCGAGTTCTTTAAGTAATCGTTGGTCAAGAAATAGTGGCTCGAGTTCAAAAACAAAATTTTTTGCCCAAGCCTCGAATGTAGCAACCATGATTGGAACGCCAAGAAGGTCTTCCGCCATTCTTACCCTTGTGCAAAGCCGTACATGCCGCGTTTATATGGGGCTTGAAAACCCAGTACAATTCGGTCTCGAGTAATTCCAGCTTGTACCAGTTGCTCAGCAATATCAGCATCGGTTAAGTCTTCTTCAAGCCAAACCAAATCATCTCGAATAACAATATGCACCAGTAAACTATGAACTCGAGTTATGCCATCCCAACCTGTCATACACACCTGAAAATGCTGATGTGCGAAATCAGAAACTATTTCGTAACGCAATTT
>JANNEE010000784.1:0-2648 GCA_031388325.1 Deinococcales bacterium | reverse complement strand
GCGACCGAATTGGCATCGGGCCAAACCAAAACCACATCCTGCCCTGCTTTTGCCAGTGCCACTGCTAAATTCGCGGTGGATGTTCCAATACCACCAGCTTTGAAGCCTTCATCAGAAACGATTAATATTTTTTTACTTGGATTATTCATGTTCACCTTATTTTGAATCTCGAGGAACTTTTTTAAGTGTAAACTACTTTGTGTTAAAACTCGAGCCAGCCAAGAGGCAGTTATGAAAAATGCAGTTCAAGCCATTTTAGTGACAGTCGTTTTATCGGCATTGGGAATTTTTACCCTGCTGGGTTCAGGCAAAACCTTTGATTTGGCGGCGTTCTCGAGCCTTGTAAAAATTCATCCGCTCTGGGCAATGGCTTTTGTGATGGTGGTGGTTTCGTGGTGGCTGAGTGCTGGCTGGCGAATTCAACTTTTAAGCAACAGCCCGAATGTTGGCTTATGGCGTGCCACCAGAGCTTTTTTGCTGTATTTATTTGGTGCTTCGGTCACGCCCAATGCAAGTGGAGCAAATGTGGCGATGGCGTGGTATTTAGCCCAATACACCAATGCTAAACGCGGTACCGCCGTCGCAGTTTTTACCTTGGCACTCGATTTAACGCTGTATGCTTACGCCCTGCCCTTGGCTTTTATCTATTTGCAGTGGCAAGGAATAGACCTTAAATTACCTGTGGTTGGTTCGTTACTGGGTATTTTTGTTGGTCTGGGTATGGTTGGTGCAATTGGCTTAGCCTATGGTGTGGCTTTTCAGGCTCACCGTCTCGAGCAATTAATCGGTTTTATTTTTCAGATTAAATTCTTGCAGCGTTTTCAAGCCAGTGTGGTGCAATTTGTACAAGAAACAGCCACAGCCATGCAGCAAATGCGAACCATGCCTTTTGCAACACAATTAAAACTGCATTTTGCCACGGCTCTAAGCTTTTTTTTGCATTTGGTTGCCGCCAATTTGGTCTTAGCGGCACTTGGTTTAACGGTGCATCATGGTGGTTTAATTGCGGCTCAGGTGATTCTGGTTTTTTTAGGTTTTTTTATACCTACACCCGGCGGAGCAGGTTATTACGAAGTGGTACTCGGTACAACGGGGGCAGCCCTTGGTGTTGCCCCAGAAGCGATTATTCCATTTATTCTGATTTGGCGTATTTTATCGTATTACTTGTATGTGCTGATTGGTCCTTTTATTGGTGGTCAGGTAATTCTGGCAAAGGCTCAAAAGGTAACTTAAATTGTACCTGTCCGCGCCCAGACAATTGAAAAGGAGTCTCTAAGTAACGTCGTTCTCGAGCAATCACTTCCATGATTTGCCAAACCCTATGAAATTCTTTGCGTGGGTCTAAATCCATTGCCAGCCAGCACAGTCCTTGCGCCCCAAAGCGAGAAATTTCATAAATAATCGGATGAAAATGTTTTCGCACTAAGTACAGCGCCCCTCGTTGCGCCTCGAGTTGAAAATTGGGGTGCTTGGGGGTTGAACCTCCCTCGAGATGCACCACCCGTTCTGGACGAAGCTCCATTCTAAACCCTGCTTTTCTGGCACGCCAACACCAGTCAAATTCTTCGTTGTAAAAAAAGAAGTTCTCGTCAAAGCCACCAATTTTTTCTAACACATCACGACGGGTCATTAAACATGCTCCAGACAATACGGGTGCATCAACTGCTTGCTTCATACTTGTCCAATGCGGCGGGTAAAGCGGACCAAAAACCATTTGGCGGGTCAGGTCGCCGTTGAGTAAATAGGGTTGGACTCCACCAATCTGTGGGTTCTCGAGTAAACGCAGCACCATCGCTTCTAGGGCTTCTGGGGTAAGGAAGACATCTGAATTGAGCGTCACCAAGAATTTTCCACGGGCAATTTCAAAGCCTCGGTTGGTGGCATGCGCCCAGCCATAATTTGGTACAGCCAGTAATTTTGCCCACCCATACTGGTCGCGTACCAATTCAAAACTTCCATCGGTACTGCCGCCATCCACCACAATCACTTCGGCTCGAGAAGCGATTTCCCCCAAAATGGTCATGCACTTTTCTAAAACACCAATTCCATTATAAGAAGGAATAACGATGCTTAACTGCTCGAGCGGTGCTTGATGGCTGGCTTTTTTTAAGGGCTGGCGAGTAAGAGGGGCGTTCATAACGATAACAAAAAGTATCGTTGGATATACTATAAAAGTCAAGTTACACAATAGTCATTCATTTGATATATACAATAGTCATTCATTTGATGTACACAATAGTCATTCATTTGATGTATACCCCAACCCCAAAAGCAATTTTTCGTTTTGGATGAATCAGCACTTTGCCTTTCCATGCCATACCAACGCTCGAGCCGCCATCTAGGGCAATTGCATCCCTTGAACCAAGTTTGTGCATAATTTTGCCTAGTTCTCGTAAGGAGAGGCGTTCTCGAGTGCTGACCAGCACAATTTTCTTGTCGCCTATAATGCCAATCGCACTTCTGGCTGCCTTTGACCAAATGGCGCTGTCGCCGTAGCCTTCGGCTTTTGGGACTGGGTTTATTTGATAGGCTCGAACCAAAATCGGTCCAGTGCCAATCAGGGTTTTAAAACCGCGAGGAATGACTTGGCTGTCTTTTGTCCAAAGTAGGGCGGTGTTGGCTTTGGTAATCGCCAGTCCAGAACGTAA
>JANNEE010000575.1:0-3973 GCA_031388325.1 Deinococcales bacterium | reverse complement strand
ACTGGTGGCGGGCGACCACAGCAAAAAAACCAAAGAACGCCTTAAAGTGATTGAATCCACCACCGACGGCTTTAAGATAGCCGAAGCTGACCTAAAACTACGTGGACCCGGCGAAATCATGGGAACACGCCAAAGTGGACTTGCTGACCTCAAACTTGGCGATATTGCGAGGGACACGATTATTATTGAACAAGCTCGAGAACTCGCAAAACGCATCCTCGAATTTGACCCGACCCTCGAGAAACCCGTTAGCAGCCACCTACGGGGCGAATTACAAGCTCGAGGCGAAGGCTTTGTCAAAGACGTGATTTAGCTACTTCAAGAACTGCAAAGCGATTTTATTAAACTTTTCAAATGCCTCATCGTAAGGTACGGCTCGAGCGCGTACAACTGCCATTGGCACAGGGCGTGCCTCGAGAAAATATCGGCTTTCGGTAATTGGTGTAAAGACATCCTCGTTACCCCAAACCAAATAGGCTGGTTGTCTGAGTTTTGCCCAGTACCCGCTAACATCTTGGGCGAGCATCCCAGCGAAAAACGAAAACGGTGCAAAGGCTTTATTTGCCCCCTCGAGATTCTGCTGGTAAATACGCGTCAGTTCAGGCGTAACCAAGTTGCCATCTAAGTAAACGGTGTTGTACAAGAAAAAATTTAAGCCGCCTTCACCACTTAGAACCTGAAATAAAAATAGCCCGATTGGGGTAGTGGCGTACTGATTAAATAAGTCAGGGTTGCGGCGGAATCGGTCTGAGCCACGTGCCAATCTGGCTTCGTCGGAAAAGCCGTAACCGCTTGGATTAGCCAGAAAAAGTTTTGTGACCAGTTCAGGGTTTTCGGCAGCTACACGAATGGCATAGTCTGCGCCATAACTTCCGCCGATGATAGCGGCTGGTAGGCGCACCACTTTTTGCAAGAATTCGCGCAAGACTTGTACATAGAGTTCGTTGGTGTACATGATTGGTTGTGCGCCAGAACGAGCAAAGCCCGGAAAATCAAAAGCATAAATCCGATGTTGCTTACTCAGTGCCAAGGTATTTTGCCGGTACAAGTGCATCGAATTGCCCGCACCAATGCCATGCACAAAAACCACAGGTGTTCCCGAACCGCCAACCTCATAATAAACACGTTCGCCAGCCAAAACCACATAGGCACTCGAGGTCATTCCCGCCAAGCGTGGTGCTGGAGGAACATCGGCTACCGAAGGCGCATTTGGGTCTCGAGCCACGGGCGCACAGGAGACCAGTAAAAACAGTAAAACAGCCAGTAATCGTTTCATGCTCTGTTTTACGTCAAAACAGGCAGCTTTGACTGTAGGAAAACACCACGAGATTTAGAATCAAGGGCTTATATTTGGCTGATTTTAATGAATGACTTTTGGTGTCCCAAACGTAATTTCTCGAGTCTTTTTTGTGGTGTTGTGAAAAAGACTCGAGAAACAACAAAAACCCCACTCAATTGAGTGGGGTTTTGAAGTGTTCTACAACGAAAATGTGTAAGTGTTACCTGTTGCGACTTCAATTCGTACCAGTCCAACTGCATCGTGTGCCATGATTAAATTACCATCGGCTGGGTCTAAAAATAAGCCACCGCGAAGAAGTGGTCCTGCTTCACCGGGTCCACGAACACACTGAAACCATGCAGCCGTTGGGTTCATGCAGAATATATTACCGCCAAGTTTTGGATTGTCTTCATCGTTAATCGTGACTGGGGCAATACCCGAGCCGTTGCCTGTGCCACTTGTCCAAAGGAAGTTACGAACAGGGTCCCAGACACTGTAAGAATCACCGGGTTCTTGCTGCATGACCTGTTCACGCATTCCTGTTTCAACATCGGCACGCCAGTAGGTGTTGCCTGATGATACGTAGAGCCACTGCTTACCCTTAATTTCATGGAAGTAAATGTTAGTGCCAGGGAAAGTCATGTTGGTGATGCCTGCACCCCTTGGACCAGAGCCATTGGGCAAGCCATAATCTGCTTTGGCTTTGTTTTCGGCATTGTCGGTGTAACGGTTGTTGCCCTGAGCTTTCATACGTGTGACCCATGAGCATTCTTTGCCGTCGGCAGAAATTTTCATAATGCCAAAAGCACCCGTGCCGGGGTTTGGAATCAGGTAGAACTCGCCAGTGTCGGGGTTCATTTCAAATGGCGCAAAACCAGTGTTGATTTGCTTACTTCGTCTCGAGCTTGCGGGTACACTGCCCATCACACCGGGGGCTTGAGGCACACTGCCTTGTTCACATTGGTCTTTGGGAAATTCAGGTTTGTCAGAGTACAAAATGGCTTTTTCTGTCCAGACTGTGGTGCGGTTTCCTGTGGTCGGGTCTACTTTCATGATCGTGGACACGTTGCCCGCATCGAAAGTGAAGGCGTAGAACATGCCGTCCTTGCCTTTTTTAATGGTTCGCACGGTGCGTAAGGTGTCGCCAGAACCGACATCCACATCGCCTTGACGACTTAGATATTTCCCAGAAATCACTTTGCGGTTGCCGACTGTTTCTGGTTTTGACCAGTCAATATCCACTTCGTAAATCACACCGAAGTTTTTGAGGTCTGGGTTGCCGCCAACATCGCGGTTGTCTGACCATGTGCTACCGATATAGATTTTGCGTTCGGCATTGTCTAAAAACCCGCCGTAGTAACGGCTCGAGCCGGGCTTGGTTGGGAAACCAGTCATCAATTGGGCGGGTCCAATGCCAGTTCCAAAACGCGCTCCTTTGCCCCATTGGTCAGCGAGGCGCTGACAACGAAAATTCCAATTCTGGACGGCTTCGGCGGGGCTGGTCGGGCGACGGTCAAGGGCGCGGCAGTCTATGGGGAATTTGGTGGGTAAATTCCGATTCTGATTAAATTGTGCCAGTGCCACGCCTGTTAGCGCCAGCAAAGACAGTGCAAGTAAACCTTTTTTCATCGTTCTCCTAAAATCTCGAGGTATTCAACACTTGGCGGTTTTGGGGTCAAAGCTGATTTCGCCTCGTTCACCAAACTTCAGCACACCACTGAGGGTGTACTTTTTGCCTGTTAAGAAAATGTCAAAGCCCGAAATTTTAATGTCGTCAGCATTTTCTTTGAGTTCAAAGTGAATGTTCTCGATTGGCACTTTGCACTTGCCATTGGCGAAATCGGTCACGGCTTTGTACCATGTCGCACCAACCGGCGAGACTGGCTTTTTCTTAGCAAGGCTAAAAAACTGGAGGTCGTTGCCGCGTCCATTGCTGGCTTTTTGGGCGCTGGTGACCATGCCTACCAAAATATCATCCGAGGTCAGGAAGGCAGAAAAAGTCACCCAATAGGTCATCTTGCTCTCAAAAATCTGCACAAAGCCTTGGCTTTTTTTAACTTTATAACTCATTTCAAAGCCACCTGCATCTTTGAGGTTATAGGTCACAGTATCTTCTTTGATTGGGTTGCCCATCAGTTTTTTCAAAGTAGGAATTTCAATGCCCGTAAAGAACATATCCTCCGAAGCCAAAGTTTGAATCACACCTGCCAGACCCTTACTAAAATCCGCTTGAGCAAGCGCGAGGCTCGAGATGGCGACTAGACCAGCCAGTAATAACTTTTTCATGATTTTCTCCTGACTCGAGACTCCCGCTCGAGACTTGTATTGCAGTCATCCTCGAGTCACGGTGACTCGAGGATGAGATTCTAAAAAGCCTATTTGACGACGACTCCTTTGGTCACATTGACTGGTACACGGACTTCGATGTTTTGATTGGTGGTGGCAATAATTTTGTCTGTAGCAACTGCATTGGCGGTGAATAAGCCAGTGGCACTGATGGTATTGACCCCGACAACTTCAAGCGCTTGTGGCTTCATAGAAACAGCAATAACGCTCTCGAGATTCCAAGTGATGGCGCTATCCACGCTTGGCATCGGTTGGTTTAAGCTGTCACGCACAACGGCGGTCATTTGTTGGGTATTTCCGACGGTCAAACTGACTGGGTTTGGGGTCAGGACAATATCTTTAATCGTG
>JANNEE010000567.1:0-3605 GCA_031388325.1 Deinococcales bacterium | reverse complement strand
AAATTGGTAAAGCCCTCGCCCTCGAGCCAAAAGTTTTATTCTTAGACGAAGTGATTGCGGGGCTAAATCCACCAGCCCAGTCCGAAATGATTGGTTTTGTCAAACAACTCTCCGAAACTGGTATTGGCATTGTCATGGTGGAACACATTATGCGGGTGATTATGACCCTTTCTGACCGTGTGATTTGTATGGCATTTGGTGAAAAAATTGCTGAGGGAACACCCACAGAAATCTCGAATAACCCTGTGGTGATAGATGCCTACCTTGGAGGTGGTGAAGAAGATGACTGAACCACTCTTAAATGTTCGGGATTTAGACTTGGCATACGGCGATGTGCAAGTGGTTTTCGGCGTGTCACTCGAGGTGCATGAGCGCGAGCTTGTCGGCTTAGTCGGCGGCAATGGCAGTGGTAAAAGCACAATTTTACGGGCGGTTTCTGGGATGCTTAAAGCCAAAGCTGGAAGCATGACCTACCAAAAAAGCAGTATTAACGGCGTTAGCCCACACCAATTAACCGACCTTGGCATTGCCCATGTACCAATGGGCAGACAACTCTTTGGGGCAATGACAGTCGAAGAAAACCTTGAGATGGGGGCGTATTTACCACGTTGCAAACCACGGCGCAAAGAAAATCTCGAGAAAGTCTATGCTTTTTTTCCGCGTCTGCTCGAGAAGCGCAAGCTCTTTGCGGGGGCATTATCGGGTGGCGAACAACAAATGATTGCGATTGGACGCGCCCTGATGAGCGAACCAAAATTACTGCTGATGGACGAACCAAGCCTAGGGCTTGCGCCAAAAGTCGTCCAAGAAGTGATGCAGGTGATTCATAGTTTGCGGCAGTTACAACTCACGGTGCTGCTGGTTGAACAAAATGTGCGGCAAGTTCTTAAAGTCACTGACCGAGCTTATGTTCTCGAGCATGGAAAACTGATTATTACTGGAAACAGCAAAGACTTACTGCAAAATCCAGAAATTAAACGGGCTTACCTTGGGCTTTAAGGCTTCTGGGCAATCTGCCATAAAAACCAAAGCATCACAAACTGCAAAGGCAGGCGCACGTAAGCAATCCAAGCCGGCACTCGAAACTTGGCTGGCTCGAGTGCCATGTAAATGTTGGCTGGATAGACCGCCACCAGTAATGCCATTAACCCATACGCTGCCCAAACTCGAGTTTGCGGCAATAAAAGCCCAATCCCGCCCAGAATCTCAAAAACCCCAGAGATATAGGTCAGTTCAAGCGCCCAAGCAGCCAGTGGTGGCGGTACAATCTGCACAAAGAAATTTGGGGTAACAAAGTGCATGATGCCCGCAAAAATAAACAGCACCGCTAGAACAATCATTTAGCACAACCCGCAAGAATTTCAGCACATAACTCTGGTAAACCCGAACCTCGAGCCGCCGCCGTAACCAGCGCACTACCAACCACCACACCATCTGCCACTCGAGCCACAGCCTGTGCAGTTTCAAAATTCGAGACCCCAAAACCAACCGCCACGGGTTTAGAGGTACTGGCTTTAATTTTAGCAACCATCAAAGGTACTTCCTCGGGAATACCAACTCGAGCGCCTGTCACACCTGTCACCGAGACCGCATAAACAAAACCTGTACTCGAGTTGCAAACTAAATCAATTCGGTCTTGGGTACTGGTTGGGGCAAGTAAAAAGGTCAGTTTCAAACCTGCTTTTTCGGCTATCGGAATTAAAGTATCGGCTTCATCTGGCGGTAAGTCTGGCAGAATCAGCCCATCTACACCCGCCGCGACTGCCCCAGCCACAAATTCGGCTTCGCCTGTTGCTAGAATCGGGTTGTAATAGGTCATGATGAAAAGGGCTTTATCCGAATTTTTTCTAAGCTCTCGAGCCGCCGCGAACGTCCCCAAAACCGTCATGCCGTTCTCGAGGGCGCGTTCACCCGCTTTTTGAATCGTTGGACCGTCACCGAGTGGGTCGGAATACGGCAGCCCAATCTCGAGCGCATCAGCATACTCAAGAATGGTTGTGGCAGCCGTGTTAAATCCCTCGAGTGTCGGGAAACCAGCCGGTAGGTAGGCAATAAATGCGGCTCGAGATTCGGCATTTGCAGTAGAAAAAGCAGTTTCAATTCGGTTCATGGGTTTATCCTTTGTTGTAGGGACAGACCCCCGTGTCTGTCCTGATTGGCATAATGCTTTTGCTTTTTGCGTGTTGGGCTAGGCGTGCCTAGCCCCTACGGTCAGGCTTTGGCGGCGTTTTCCATATCAGTCATGACGCGCATGGCTTCTTGGACATCTTTGTCACCTCGTCCGGATAGGTTGACGACAATTATTTTGTCTTTGCCCAGTTCTGGTGCTAGGGTTTTTAAGTGTGCGATAGCATGGGCGGTCTCGAGGGCGGGAATAATGCCTTCGCATTCGGATAATAATTTGAATCCCTCAAGCGCTTCACGGTCAGTGATTGGCACATACTCGGCGACTCCGTGAGCGGCATAGTAACTGTGTTCTGGTCCAATACCGGGGTAATCCAAACCAGCACTGACACTGTGGGCGGGAACAATCTGTCCGTTTTCGTCGTACAGCAGATACATTAACGAGCCGTGCAGCACACCAATTTTGCCACCCGCCACACTCGCCGCATGAAGCCCAGATTCGACCCCATGCCCAGCCGCTTCCACGCCAATTAAACGTGGGCGGTTCTCGAGGTAGGCATAAGGCGCAAAAATACCAATTGCGTTGCTGCCGCCGCCGACACAAGCCACAATCGCATCCGGATTTATTCTGCCCTCGAGTTCGAGTAGTTGGGTTTTGGTTTCTTCGCCAATCACACTCTGAAAGTCGCGCACCATCGCGGGGTAGGGGTGAGGTCCAACGACACTGCCAAGCACATAAAAGGTACTGCGAACGTTCGTCACCCAATCACGAATGGCTTCATTGGTGGCATCTTTGAGGGTGCGTGTGCCACTCGAGACAGGGCGAACTTCTGCGCCTAGTAATTTCATTCTAAAAACGTTCAATGCCTGACGGCGTACATCCTCTTCGCCTTGGTAAACAATGCACTCGAGACCAAATAAAGCACAAGCCGTGGCAGTGGCAACCCCGTGTTGCCCTGCCCCTGTTTCGGCAATGATACGTTTTTTGCCCATGCGTTTTGCCAGCATGACTTGTCCGATGGTGTTATTGATTTTATGCGCCCCAGTGTGGTTTAAGTCCTCACGTTTTAAGTATATTTTTGCTCCACCAAGGCGTTCGGTCAGGTTCTTGGCAAAGTAGAGTAAACTTGGGCGACCAACAAATTCACGCAAAATACGCTCAAACTCAGCCATAAAAATAGGGTCGGCTTTGGCTTCTTGGTAGGCAGTGTTTAATTCCTCGAGTGCAGGAATCAGGGTTTCTGGCACGTACCGCCCGCCGAACCGACCAAAGCGCCCTCGGGCATCTGGCAATGGAAAATTTTGCATGGAGGCAGTGTACGGGTAGGTCGTGAAAAGCTCGAGTAAGTAGCATAGACAGGGTAGAATCCAGTTATGAAATTTGGAGTGATTGGTGCGGGTCAAATGGGGGCTGGAATTGCCCAAGTTGCGGCAGTAGCAGGTTTTGAGGTACTGCTACGTGACGTGGAAAGCCGCTTTCT
>JANNEE010000566.1:0-3473 GCA_031388325.1 Deinococcales bacterium | reverse complement strand
TGACATCACCAATTTTGTAAAAGAACATCCTGGTGGAAAAGAACCATTATTTTGCTCTGTACCCCACGCCAGAAATCCTAAAATATCATTAACATTTGCTTGTGAAACAGGATAATTTGTAGTTTCTGTGCCGCCATAATTAGCACCCGTAATATTCCCTGAGTCATCATAATCATAGGTTGAGGAGTCACCTGTAAAAGTAATGACTGCCCAATCGCAATTTGGAGTCTGGAACATGTCAATGCCACCTCCACCCATAGTGTTGAGTTCTTCTTGCATTTCCAATTCTTTAATCATATCCTTACCACCTTTTGTATCTCAACCCTCGTTAGGGTTCTCGAGTAGTTTAAGTATATCTTCGATGCTGCGCGACCCCATTTTTAAGTAATCATTTTTGATTAGATTTTCTTTTAGGATAAATTGCCATTCGCCTCGCCAGTACAATAAAAGTTGCCTACTATTCTCGAGTTCTAAGAACGGAAATGCAAGCCGAAGGCTACTGTAAATTTGTCGCATGTGCGTTTTTACTGTATTTTCGCTACAACCCACTTTGGCGGCTATTTGAATAGCATCCATTCCAAGCGCATTGAACCGCAGCACTTGGCGTTCTGCTCTGGTTAAGGGCGAAATGTACGGCGTTTGGCTAAGGTATTTTTCACCGTTTTTTATTTGTGAAACTGCTTTTTCTATGGTTTCATCCCAAGTACCCAGAACACCTTTGGGTTTGAGTTTTTTCAGGGTCTCGAGGTAGCACGGGCAGTAATTGTTGGTAATTACCAAAGTATTTTTTGCATTCTGCAAAGTATATTCACTGCATTTGTCGGGCAGTGGTGCGGTATAAAAAAACATTGGTTCAGGGGTAATGTACTTAACCATGACCAATCACCTGTATTCCCAAAGCAGCTTTCTCGAGAATTCGCACAGCCCCATCATCCAAACTCAGCACTTGGTCGGCGGGTTCAATCAAAGCTGGACGGTGCGTAATTACCAATAACGTTTTACTGTGTTTCAGTTGCGTTAAAATCTGTACCACCCGCCGTTCACGTTCCATGTCTAGCGTGGCGGTTGGTTCGTCCAGTATCAGCAAATCGGCACGACTACACAATGCTCGACTTAGACCCAGCATTTGCCGTTCGCCTGAGGACAATTTGTAAAGGCTTTCGCCACCAAGTACCGTATCCAGACCTTCTGGTAAACGCCGTGCCATCTGCTCGAGTCCAACTGCACCCAGCACCGCCCAAAGCTGCATGTCCTCAAGTTCTGCGCCTAGTGCAATGTTTTCGCGCAGCGTGGCATAAAAAAGTGGCACATCTTGACGAAGATACAAAACCCGTTCTCGAGCCGCACCTGTGGCAACATCGGTTAGAGCAATCCCATCCCAAAGAATTTTACCTTCGGTTACGTCCTGCATTCTGGCAAGAATGGTTGCCAGCGTACTTTTACCGCTCCCATTAGACCCCAGTAAAGCGGTGTACGAACCTTTTGGTAAACTAAACGAAACGTTTTTGAGAATCGGAATTTCTGGTAAGTAACCAAATTTTAGGTTCTGCACTTCCACACCCTGCTCGAGCGGTTGTAATTCCCGAATGCCCTTATCGGTCTCGGTTTTAATCTCGAGCAGTTCGGCTAATCTGTCCGAAGCCACGATTCCTTCTTGAACACCCATGACCGCGCTGGTAATGCCAGATAACGCCCCTAGTGCATTGCCCATTAGCCCACTGGCTGCCACCAATTGCCCAACGGTAAGCTCGAGTTTAAGCACTTGCGTCGCGCCGTACCACAGCACCAGCATATTGCCAAGGCTACCGAGCAGACTAAAAACCACGCCGCCCCAAGTCGAGAGCATCATGCCTTGCCAAGCGATTTGCATCGAATCCGAAATTTGTTGCCGTCCACGATTTAATGCCCAATCTTCGGCTCGCCAAGCCTTGATGGTACTTAAGCCCTCGAGCGAACCAATCAAAAACGATTGCACTTCGCCAGATTTTTTGAGTCCGCGCCTCGAGTTTTCACGCAGCATTGGCGAGAGAATAAAAAGGTACGCCAGTTGCAAGGGGATATTGACGCTCGCCACCAAAGCCAACATCGGATTGTAAGTAATCAGCAGGATTACACTGACAATTAAGGAAAACACCGAACTTGGCAAACCAACAATTAAACTGGATAAAACATTTCGCACCATCGTTAAATCCGAGAAGCGCTGGAGTAAATCCCCCACCAAACGAGTTTCGTGTTGATGAAGTGGTAAACGCAGTAAATGATCCCAGTAACCAAGGTGCAAACGGTAATCTAAACGCATGGCGAGATGACTGCTGATGTAGCCACGCACCGAACCAAAAGCCGTTTGGAAACCCGATAAAATAAAAATACCCGCCAGTAAATACGGTAGTAACTGCTCCTCCCGAAAAGTCAGTACACGATCAAACAGCACTTGCGAAAGAATAGGCGCACTTAACCCAAGAATAGATAAAATAAAAGTTCCTAAAGCAATCTCGAGCAGTACCTGACCAGCCCCGCGAAACTGCCCAAAATGCACCAGAAGCCCAGCCCAACCGCGTTTACCCGTAAAATTACCACGAATAAAATTTGCACCCGGACGCAACCAAAGTAATTTACTCGTCCAGTGCTTACCCACATCCTCGAGCTTCCACCAAACATTTTTGCCCAGTGCCGGGTCGCCAATCAGGGCTTTGCCCTTATGGACACGCCAAAGCAGCACGTAATGGCTATTATCCCAATGCAAAATACAGGGTAACTCGAGACTGGCAATGTCCCCCAGTTCCGCCGTTAATGCCTTTGCTTCAAAGCCCAAGCGTTGTGCAGCCGAACGCAAACCGAGCAAAGAAGTACCCGAAGTTGTTGTGGCTGCGATTTGGCGCAGAGAATCCACACTCGAGAGGTTGCCCTGAGCGTGAAGCACTGAGCGTAAGCAAGCGATACCGCAGTCTCGAGGGTCGTGTTGGAGGAAGGTTTTCATGGAAAGTTTTACTTTTCTGGAGGTTCAAGGGGCTTACTATCCCTGACTACAATAAAACCTTTGAACGAGTTATCTGGTATTTTGGTACTTATCAAAGTAGAGTATCTAACTGAGAAAAGGAATAATTCATTGTTTTCCAAAAAATTAGGTTGCTTACCTTGACAAATGGAAGACTCAATTAATTTCGCCTCTAAGGAAGGTATTTCTTGTTCATAAAATTTATCGTCTAAGTCGCGGTATGTACTAATTTGCCCTGAGCAAACACTAATTATATAGCTATCAAATTTATAATTTGAATTTTTCATAAAGCGCCCAAATCTATCTGGAAAATCTAAACTATGACCCGCGTGCAAAGAGACAATGAATTTTCTCTCTGGATAGTCAACATAAATGTCTTGAAAAGTTAAAAACATATTTTTATCTCTATTTTTTGTATTAAAAAATTCATGTTTTTCTTTATATATACTATTTTCAAGAGTTCTTTTTAACAAAACAG